>JAIOHN010000716.1 GCA_019912985.1 Anaerolineae bacterium
CGAAATTTCCATCTTTGTGTTTAATACAGGCATTGAGGTGATTATATAATTCAGGATGTATTTCCTTAATATTTTTCTTTGCTTCATTAATGGCCTTCGAGACGGCATCGTAAGCCATTTTAATATCACTTTTACTTTTGGTTTTACTGCTACCCTTCATTAACGAATCTGAAAGTTGTCTTTCAAGATCTTCGATTTCGTTTTGTATTCTGTTTGTCACTTCTTGCTTTTCGTCTTCTTCCGTTGACACTTTCTTATTTCTAAGTTCTATTATTTTAGTGATGACATCAATATGATGGTTTAATGCTTTACCTGTTGATCCAGTTGCTGTTTTTAGGATTTCCTTGATCTTGTCTATCCCTGTCGTTACTTCTTCATCATCTTCAGTTGTTGTTTCCTCTGCTAGGAGTCCTCTAATTTCCAAACCATCTATGAGATCGAATATATTACCCAAACAATTTTGCGCTTTATTAATACGCTTTTTTCCCTCTCTTGATGCAATTTCGTCATCGTATTCATTCAATTTATGCTTTTTACCCAACCGTTGCCGATACAGTTCGGAACGTGTATTTTTTCCAGCAATCCATTGTAAACTCATGACCGAAATACGTTCATTTATATGTCGTATTACGTATCGCATATAACGCCAGCCCACTCGGTCATTCATATGAATTGGTGGTTTTGAAAGAAATTTTATTTCCCAGTTATTACCACTCATACGAAACACATTGCGTTCTATACTATTAGAATTTCCAGATGGAGGCTTTCGCATCTCTAATTGTGCTTGCAATGCCCACCCTAATATAGCCTCTGCAATGTCTATATCGCTTTCCAAAAACATACGATTGTGGTTTATATCAAGACCTGATACTTCTATACACTTATAATCTTTTAACACTTTACACGCGCGATTAATCGCAAATAATGCCTTAATTTCTGAATCACTAACTTTTACAGTATCTGAACCATAAAGTTTTTTAATTTCCAATGTGATTTCATTGTATCTTTGTATAATTTCTTCCTTATCAGCAAGAGGGAGATTGGCTGCAAAACAAGAGGTTTCGTTTATTCTACTAACACTCAAAATATATTTCCAAATAGTTTGCGCTATCTTAAATTTTTCATTATTAGCAATAGACCCCCAAATATTTCTTGATTTTTCTATTACCAGAAATGCTTGTTTTGTAAATTCTGTGTATTCAAAATATTCTGATATTTTTCCAGTCAATGGGTGCCATGAATGGTTGAACATGTTTAATGTACGGTCGTAATTTACCATTGTTTTTGTTCGCCAAAAAAATATATTGTAATTTATATCTAACTGTAAAATATAAATAATATGGCTATTCAAGGTCAATTGAATTCTGTTGAGAGCTTTGTGGCTTGAGTCCCCGCGTTCCTAAGCAATATGTCCAGATGCTTACAAACTGCTTTTTATAATGTTTTTTAATCTTATCCCTGTTTGGACATTTTTATTCTATCTTCCATCGCCCCTGAAATACCAACAAGGGTACGAATCCGTTTCGCCCCCTTTCCACCATCTTCCCTTCTGACAGCATCTCGGCTGCCGGTAAACCTTCTGCTTGCCCACCGTCAAGAACGCCCTTTTCCTGTAATAATCTAAATGTAAAACGGTAGTGTTATTTTCGACAAATTCTCATTTAGAACGAAAAGGAGGTGGTTTTATGGGAACGCCATGCAGAGCTGGCGGACAATGCTGGAATTGTCCGGTCTTGGGGTCGCGCTGTGTACACAAATTGTCGCGTACCGCGGGAGCAGACCGGGCCTACGCATGTGCGAAGGAAGAAGCCTGGAGAGAACGGGTAAAGGCCGAAATAGCAGGAACAAACAAGACTGGAGGCTGCCATGACAACATCGACAACGGTTGATAACAGAATTGACGCCCAAGGCTTTGAGGTGAAAACTTCTTTGCTATGGTGGCAGAAAAGAGGGTTGAGCTATACCGCCAGTGGCTACGGACGCAAGATACCGACCGACAAGATGATAAAGGTTGACAACGGGTGGTTCAGGATTTACTGCACAATATTCAGTAATTGCGGCACGCTCTATATATGCCGTAAAGGTAAAGAAATAACCGTATTCAATGTTCAATAATCCCACCAGGAGGAGGACTATTCAATAAAATAAGAAAGGAGTGTGTAAAATGGCGCAAACACCTGAAAAGTGGAATGGCACACCAATGACCATTATACCGGCAACGGTAAGTGAATTGCCGATAAAACCGGTCACAGGGACGCTGAACGATTTTGATGCAGAGATTCAAAAGCTGATCCCGACTGCCGGGACTCTAGCCCTCTCAAAGGAAGAAAAGCAAATCCTCTACAATCCCATAAATGAATCAAATATTGAAATCCGTCCAGACGGGTTGATATATCTGCCCTGGATTGAATACATGACACGGCTACGGGACGCATTTGGACTTAATTGGACGATGGTTCCACAAGGATTGCCCAAGCTAAACGACAATCATGTCCTTTGGGGATTCTATCTAATCATACGCGGAAAGCTGTGTGGATTTGCCATTGGTGAACAGGAATACCAGCCGGATAACAAACGAATGTCATGGAGTGACGCTTGTGAAGGCTCTAAGAGCAATGCCTTTATGAGGTTGTGTAAAGGACTCGGCATGTGCATGGACTTGTGGAAACCTTCATTCGTGAATGATTGGAAGGGAAAATACGCGGAGTCATACTGGGATCAGAAAAGGAACAAATACCTATGGAGAAAGAAACCCGTTACGCCTGTCCATGTGCAGGATACAGGGGCAGGAACTTCTGGAAAATTGCCGTACAAAGAAGCTTATGAAAGATTCTCCCGTCAGCCCGAGCGATACACAGAGGCCGGTGGAGAAGCAAAACCTTCCGGCAATAATGGCAATGGAAAGACAAACCCGGAGGAACTCATGGAGAAAATTCAGAACACGGCAACATTAGAAGACCTCAGAGACGTATGGAAAACGTATTACCACTACATGGAAGCCTTTCCACCGGAGGACAAAGACAATATCTTAGTGGCAAAGGACAGAAGGAAACAGGAATTTATCGTAAAAAATGAAAGGGGATTTTTCAATGGCAGAAAATGAAAACGGTGGTTTATCGTCTTTGCAGACGAATGAAGACGGGGTTGGCGAATTGATTGCACTGTGCGGACTTGTAATCGTGGTCGGACTTCCGGTTTTAATCAAAAGCATATTTGAATGGTTAACGGCCCGGGACAAGCTGAAAAGCCGCCAGCCGGACGGTAAACACCTGGTAGTTAAATAAGTGACAGACTATTGAAGCATAAACACTGGCAAAAGGGGACAGGTTTTGTAAAAGACCTGTCCCTTTTTCATTTTGGGAAAAGAAAGGATTTTCACCATGACACGTAAAATCTATAAACGACTATTGGAGAAGAAAGCCGTCTTGAAACAACTCCTAAAAGGCAATACGCTGGAAAAGCAGCATGCCCTGGTCGAAAGGATGAGGACGATCAACCGCAAATTGGATGTATTCCACAGTTACAACAACCTGATGGCGGAATCGGTCTGCCGCCCAAATGTCTTGAATAACGCCCGCCCGCGCCCTCTCGGTAGGTCGGTCTTTGCAGGAAAGGGGGCGAATCATGAACATCTATGAAATTGTTACAAAGAGAATCCTGGAACAACTGGAAAAGGGAGTGATCCCCTGGAAGATGCCTTACAAAATATCCAGCGGAATACCCAGAAACTTTGCAACGGGGAAAGATTATCGGGGGGTCAATATCTTCCTCCTATGGTGTCAGAACTATGAATCCCCTTACTGGCTGACTTGCAAGCAGGCAGAGAGGTTAAAGGGGAGCATCCGTGAAGGTGAAACAGGGACTCCGGTTATTTACTGGAATTTGAGGGAGAAGGACAATCCTGAGACCGGAGAAGTGGAACGAATGCCGCTCCTACGCTGTTATCTGGTGTTTAATGCCATGCAAACAGAAGGGATCGCATTTCCGGAAGGTAGTAAAAAGACCTTTTTCAATCCTCGCTCGGCATGTGAAAACATAGTCCGAAATATGCCCCATAAGCCCAAGATAGATTTTGGAAGCAGTCGTGCCTGCTACCGCCCTAAGACTGACACCGTTCTAATGCCTGACAAAGATTCCTTTATAGGGACAGCGGAGTATTACTCAACATTGTTTCACGAAATGTCGCACAGCACAGGACACGAGAGCAGACTGAAACGCAAGGGAATAACCGACCTGATGCCTTTCGGTTCAAAGCAATACAGCAAAGAGGAGTTGATCGCGGAGATGGGAGCGGCATTCATTTGCGGACACGTTGGTATTGGAGATGCAACATTACAAAATCAGGCTGCGTACATTGCAGCCTGGAGAAAGAAGCTGGAGGAAGATTCTACGATACTGTTGCAGGCAGCCGCACAAGGACAAAGGGCTGCCGATTACATTCTGGGACGGACACCGGAGCATGACCGGACTTCCCACAAGCTGGATAAAGGAGGTCAATCGTGATAATATCAGAGCAAAAGAAGGTCGTCCGTAGCCCGGAGGATATAGCAACCATCATGCGGTCGATACTAGCCGCCGAAAGTGAGATAGATCGCATGAAAGAACACTTATGGGCCGTCGGACTAAACAATAAAAACGTGATCCAGTATGTCGAATTGACATCACTGGGAACGTTAATATCAACCGTGTTGGGACCACGTGAGGTGTTCCGCCTTGCAATACACAAGGCGATAGCAAACATTCTGGTATGCCACAACCACCCATCCGGAGACCCTGAACCAAGCATGGAAGACCGGACCATAACGCAAAGGCTCGTCGCCGCCGGTGAGATATTGGGAATAAAAGTCCTGGATCACATCATAATCGGCGACCCGACGTATTGCAGCTTCAAGGAAAGGGGGTTCATTAAGTAGGCAAGAAAAAACCACCCCGGCAGTCCGGGATGGTTTTTTTAGCCATTGATAGGGCAGTCGCCTTGCTTTTTAATAAAGAATCCGCCCCGTTTAGTCTCAAGAACCACACTTGTTAAGCATCTTCTCTCAATCAATACACCTTGAAAAAGTCTTTTGCCTTGCTGCCAACATACCAAGTGATTTGTTATTTGTATCTCAATTGTTTTAATATCTTATCGTATTCCGAATGATTGCCTATCCAGAACCAAACAATATCTTCTCCTTGAATAATACCAATAGCTCTATAGCCCTTTGTAATTCTTACTGAAAATATAGGGCGTGTAGAATGGATTTGCTTTAAGTGTAAACTCGGATAGTATGAGTCCTCTTGAAACTGCTTGTAAGCCTTTCTTGCCTGCTTTTTGATTGCTGTTGGTAATTCTGAATAACACTTCCAGAAACGCTCCGATGTCCTTGAGTTCATAAATGGTTAATATCCAGCGGCCTTGTTTTACCTTTTTTGTGCTCTGCAAGGGCTTCATCCGCAAGTTTATCGAGGATGTCTTCCGACTCTGCGAACATTAGTTCCCATTTTTTCTCTGCTTCTAATTCTTCAAGCAGCCACTTTGCAAGAGCATTTTGTTCGGTAGCAGGCAGTTTTGACGCCTCCTTGAAAGCTTTTTTAAGTAATTGAGTCATTGTTTTACCGCACCTTTTTAAAAATGTCATCATATTTACTGTTTGATGTAAATTCCCCGACAATATTTAGTATTCATATTGGGGGTTTGCAAAAAATAAGGCGGATGAACCAACCGTTATCCACGACCCACCTACACCGTCAAGCCGCATGATAATAGTGATCCAGTTATTCTGTTTGCAAAGAAAGATTAGTGATGAGATAAAAGGGTCACATCCTTAAGAAGTTGCGTAGTTAATTTTTAATGACCTTTACTAGCTGCTTAACTTAATATTTAAGATGTGA
>JAIOHN010000717.1 GCA_019912985.1 Anaerolineae bacterium
GACGCCTGCGAGATCATCAGGATATTCGCACCAGCCTGAGCGGTGGTGAGGAAAGCACGTCCGGCAATGCCTGGCACGCCAATCATGCCGCGACCGCCGACCGTGATCAGGCCCACATCACGAACACTTGTCACCGCTTTGATAATGGTGGCGCTCGGTTCGCTGTTCTGACCGATCAACGTTCCAGGAAAATCAGGATTAAATGTATTGCGCACCCGCATGGGGATATTCTTATCAAGAATCGGCTGGACTGTCTTAGGATGAAGCACTTTCGCACCATAGAAAGCCAGTTCACCCACTTCTTGATAGGAGACATAGGGGAGCACCCGAGCACGGCTGTCGATGCGGGGATCTGTGGTCATGACACCATCGACATCCGTCCAGATAATAAGTTCGTCGCTGTTGGTCGCTGCTGCAAAAATCGCGCCGCTATAATCGCTGCCCCCACGTCCAAGCGTGGTAAACGAGCCATCATCCGCCATCCCAAGGAAACCGGTAATCACAGGCGTAATGCCCTGCTCAAGGATAGGAATGAGCTTTTGATCGACCAATGTCTGCGTTTCCCGCCACAGAGGGTTGGCGTTCTGGTAGCAGTGGTCGGTCACCAGGAACTCACTGGCATCATAGGCTCTGGCCTGCACATCGGCTTCGCGCATGGCAGCGGCGATCACCCGGCTGCTCAGGCGTTCGCCAAACGAAACGACTGTGTCGAGGATTCGCGGGGTCAGCTCGCCCAGGATGTTGATCGCATGGCACACCTGAACGAACTCGTCAATCAGGGCATTGGTCTGCTCAGCTGTCTGCTCGCGCACACCATTGGGCGGCAGCAGCCTGTTAATGGCCTCCTGGTGCCTATCGCGCAAGCTCTGGGCGCTGGATAGATAACCCCACTTATTGCCTTCTGCTGCCAGATGGGCGGCTTTCAGAAGGGTATCCGTGACCTTCGACATAGCCGAAACCACAATAATGATCTGCTTCCCCTGTTGCAACTCGTTGTGGACAATACGAACGACATTTTCGATTGCGTCCGGACTGCCTACCGAGGTCCCTCCAAACTTCATGGTCAACAGCGACATGGTAGTGCTCCCCTTTTGGATAAAATAAAAAAAGCGTGTGGGAGATTTCCACACGCTTTTGAGTTCCTACTCTGGTTCTCTGGGCGACCTCTTAAGGCAACCGGAAATCTCCTCGCACGTTTTTATGTGAGGTAGTACCCATACCCATACCGGTTGTCATGGTGATACACAACGAAACCATGAGAATCAGTCCCAGAAATGAAAACTTTCCGTAGCATAGCGCCTTTAAGAACGGCTGTCAAGCACCTGATCAGGGTTTAACAGGTTTTTAAAAGATTGGCATGGTTTTATCCATCCGCGCTATATTCAAAGCATGATGCCTGCTGAAAAGGATGCCCACTATGTCACGTTGTTACATTCAGGTTCTAGGTCCTCAAGGACTGGAAGAGGTATCCTACCAGGCAGACACCCTTCAGGATGCAGCCACCTACGAACCTGATGGCATTTACACCACAACCAACACCTATAACACCTTCCAGACACTTAAGTTCGATGCTCACCTTGACCGCATGGAGGACTCAGCTCGGCGCGAGGGAATTCCGCTCACGCTTGACCGACCTCGTTTAAAATCGACGCTACGACAGATGATCGCAGCGTATGATCAAGGTAGTGTACGCTTTCGGATCACCGTCCCACGGGATCAGCCGGACCATTTCATTATCACGCTGGAGCCATTCCAACCGCCGTCAGCGGCGCTTATTCAAGCGGGTGTGCGCTGCGTCACCGCGCCGGGAATGCAGCGCCGCAACCCATCAGCCAAAACCAATGACTGGGCGCAGGACCGCCAGCAGTTTGAGAAACCAGAAGGCGTTTATGAAGTTCTATTGGTCAATGGGCAGCAGGAAATTCTAGAAGGATTCAGCAGCAATTTTTACGCCATATTGGACGATGTGATGAGGACAGCTAGGCAAGATGTCCTGGCAGGAATTGCACAGCAGGTGGTTTTTGCGGTCGCGCCGGACATCATCCCTGTCCAGCACAAAGCGATCCGCACAGCGGATCTTCCACGCACCAGCGAAGCCTTTATCACCAGCAGCAGCCGGGGAATCGTTCCGGTCGTCGAAATTGACAGCATCCAACTTGGTGATGGCAAGCCGGGGCCTTATACCCGCGCGCTGCGTGAGGCGTACGGACTTTGGGTGCAAACGCACCTTGAAGACCTGTAACGCCCTACTCCAGCGGCGCTTTAAAGTCGTATATCCCGTCCCGGATCGCCCAACGAAGTCCGGTGGCTTTGCTTACCAATGTGTCGCCCTCGCGATGCAGTGGTGCGCCAGTTTCTGGGCAGGCAAAAATATCATCTTCATCGTCGGTAGTCGAGAACGCGGATCGCTGATCAGACGCAGCCTGGACAAAGATACTCGGCGTTACCATCAAGCCTGTGTATTGTAATAGACTGTCCAGACTCGCGAGCACATCGGTCGGCAAATGTTCTTTAAGCGCACCCACTCGGAAAAACGAAACTGGCAAGCGCCGCCGAACCACAAAACCCGCTCGGCTCAACTCGCGCGTGATGTACGCCGGGTGAAAATCGAAATTCAGCTCCACAAACTCGACCGGGGCCAGATCAAACGGATTCCAACCCTGCTTTTTTATCAGATAACGGAAGATCGCCTTGATATTTTGCTTATTGGCATGTTCGAGGATAAACGGCGCATTCGGGGTCATGACACGACGTATTTCAGTTAGAACACGGGGGACATCAGTCATGTGATGAATAACGCGGATCATCGTCGCCGCATCAAATACCCCAGGCCGAAATGGCAGCTTATAGGCATCCGCCGCGACATAGATAAAACGATCCGACCGACCGAAATTCTCCTGCGCATACTGTAATTGGGATAGAGAATAATCTACCAGAATGACCTGTTTATAGGTATAATATTCATTAGTCAATCGTCCGAAGCCCGCGCCAAGCTCCAAAAGACGCTGACCATTCGGCGGCAGCAGCCGCCTCAATGCAATCCGCTCTACCCGATCCTCGTAATCGCGATCTTTGCGTTCCCAGAATTCGGTGCGGTAATTTGATCCCTCATAATCACATATTCTGGGACGGGGCTCGGGTTTTGGCATCATAGCACCTCACTCAATCACATAACTGTCTCATACTACTGTGATTCTGTCTGTCTTTCAAGCAGATCATCCGCCAGGTGGCGGTGCATTTTGCACATTTCTACCCGTACCAGTCTGGTTACCAGTACCTGGATGCGGCGGTATCGGTGTCGAGGTAGGGAAGGATGGTGTATTAGACGATTCGGGGATCACAGGCGTTGTTAGCTCCGTTTCTGACTGTGGGGCAGCGGATTCCATCTCTGACTGCATATTCCGAGCTGTACCACATTCAGGAGCATTTTCATTGAATGCTTCGGGATCACAGCCATCTGCATACAGATAGGCACGGTCTGGCAGTTGTGCGTCCAACCATTGAATGCCACCTTCCAGCACCATCCCGGTATCCTGTACTGGCCCGACATTCACCTGATTCAGACGTTGATTTTCATAGCTAAAGGCATAATTCTCCCCCGCTGTCCGCGAGAATCCAGGCCAGGGCTGCTCAGTGTAGTCATTTGGATCGGTGATGAGGTTCGGCGGATTGCCGTTTGCCCAATCAGAGACCATCGCGCTGGCTTCGCCCCAGTTTTGCGGCAGGTTATTCAGCGCGCGCGACAGCGGTTCAAACAGCAGACGCAGATTTCCGGCTACATCAGCCAGTTGGGTCTGCTCAAGCGGAATCACCGCCCGCACATCCAGCGACACCGGCAGTGTCTCGTCAATAGGCACGTCAAGATTCAAATGCACTGGCAGGCGCAGACCAACTGGCAGAGTCAGACTGACTGGCGTGGTCACAGTGCTGTTGTTCAGCGTAATCTGGGCAGAAGCGGTCAATGGCACAGGCTCAGTCAATACAACAACCGTGTCTGTGTTCAGCGGCACAGTGAAGTTCACATCAATCGTATCACGGACAGGGATCGTCCAATCAATATCTGCTTCGCTCAGGGCCACAAAGCTGCTGTGCAGGCCGGAAATCAGTGGATTTGCGACATCGTTGGTAATCGTAAAAATGTTGATGAGCAAAAATGCCAGCACCCCAACCAGGATGATATTGACAATAAAGGAAAAAATAATCATAAACCGCCAGATGAATTTGCCCAGCCCACCAAAGAACGATCGCATGATCCCAGACTCCCTTGCCGCAAAGTTGAACCGCTATCCTCAATATACAACAGGGGGGGTACGCCAGCAAATAGAGATTAAACCCAAAACAAACAGAGGCGTGGAAATCACGCCTCTGTACACTCTAATTTAAATTGGTTCGGATCGTGGTTTTTAACCTATAAACCAGCGTCACGACGCAGCACGTCGGCTTTATCCACGCGCTCCCACGGCACATCCAGGTCATCACGGCCAAAGTGACCATAAGCCGCCACCTGTTTGTAAATAGGACGCCGCAGATCAAGGTCGCGAATGATGGCTGCTGGGCGCAGGTCAAAGTGCTTGCGGATCAATTCTTCAATCTGTTCTTCAGGGATCACATTGGTGCCGAAGGTCTCAACTGCCAGCGACGTCGGCTGTGCCACGCCAATAGCGTAAGAGACCTGAAGCTCAAAGCGGGTGGCTAATCCAGCGGCAACCACGTTCTTGGAGACATAACGCGCCATGTAGGCTGCACTGCGGTCCACTTTGGTCGAGTCTTTACCGGAGAAAGCCCCACCACCATGCCGGGCAACCCCGCCATAGGTATCAACGATGATCTTACGCCCAGTCAGGCCCGCATCGCCCAAGGGGCCGCCAGTCACAAAACGCCCGGTCGGGTTGATGAAAATACGCGTCTTATCATCCAGCAGCTCAGCCGGGACGATAGGCATAATCACATGCTCGATGACCTGCTCGCGAATTTCCTTCTGCGTAATATCAGGCGAGTGCTGTGTTGAGATCACCACCGTGTCAATACGCTTCGGTTTGCCGTGGCTGTACTCGACTGTGACCTGGCTTTTGGCATCTGGACGCAGCCAATTGAGTTCGCCGTTCTTACGGGCTTCGGCCAGGCGGCGTGTTAACTTATGCGACAGCGAAATAGTCAGGGGCATGAGTTCTGGTGTTTCATCGCAGGCGAAACCGATCATCATACCCTGGTCACCTGCGCCAGTTGCTTCAATCTCTTCTTCAGACATCGCGCCTTCACGTGCTTCCAATGCCTTATCCACACCCTGCGCAATATCTGGCGACTGCTCTTTGATAGAGATGATCACACCGCAGGTTTCCGCGTCAAAGCCATATTTCCCACGTGTGTAACCAATATCGCGTACGGTCTCGCGCACGATGCGCTCAATATCAACATAAGCGCTGGTGGTGATCTCACCCATTACCACCACCAGACCCGTAGTGGTAGCGCACTCGCAGGCCACACGTGCGCCAGGATCTTGCTCCATAATCGCGTCCAGAATAGCGTCCGAAATCTGGTCGCACATCTTGTCAGGATGCCCCTCCGAGACAGACTCGGATGTATAGTAATAACGGGGCGAAGTCATAAACGTCAGGTTAGCCAATTGTTGTTGCTCCTTCGATACTAGATTAGCCATCAGCCGCCAGGGCCTAAAAACAAAAAAACCTCTTCACATGGAAGAGGTGCGACGTCAATTCACCGGTCTTTCGCTCATCTTCCAGAGATCACCTCTGTCGGAATTGGCACCTTCCCGAAGCTTCGGGGGTTGCCGCGGTTTCGTCGGGCCGTATCCCTCCACCGCTCTTGATGAGTGCTTGTGAGCACTTTATGTTTATATTGTTTATCAGTAAAGGCCTTGCACAAGCCTATACTTGCAAGACTATATCATAAATTGAATGGCTAATCAACCATACAAAAACGGCCTGTACAACAATACTGTACAGGCCATTCCGTAGCGATCTAAACCTAAAACTTACAGGAGATGGTTGGAATTGCTGCGACCGATATGATTCATGAATTCCGCGCGAGTCCGAGGGTCTTCACGGAAGCTGCCCAACATGGCGCTGGTGGTCATCTTGGACTCATTTTTCTTTACACCGCGCATCATCGAGCACATATGCACACCATCCAGCACGACGGCAACCCCTTTCGGCTCCAGCACTGCATTCAGAAATTCCGCAATCTGATGTGTCATGCGCTCCTGCACCTGCAAGCGCCGGGCGAACATATCGACAATACGCGGGATTTTTGAGAGGCCAATTACCTTGCCGTTGGAGACATAAGCCACATGCGCATGACCAATAAACGGCAGCATGTGATGCTCGCATAAGCTGTAAAACTCAATATCACGCACGATCACCATATCATCGTAATCGACATTGAACACCGCATCATTAATCAGTGCCTGTGGGTCGGTGCGATAACCACTGAGCAATTCGTCATAGGCACGGGCCACCCGTTGGGGTGTCTTCAACAGCCCCTCACGTTGCGGGTCCTCCCCCACGGCTTCCAGAATCTCTGTGGTTGCTTTCTCAATCCGGTCGGTATCGACAGCGGGCAAGTTAAGTTCGAAAAGCTCCAGAAAATCCGGGGATTTCAACTTCGTATCCATAAGGCTCTCTTTGTAGTCATAGGCCTCCCCGTGGCCTTCCTCGCGACCATTGCCATTATACCCCTTCTTTACGTACATATTTTTGTCCTTTGATGCTGTCACAATACAGCGCGTCTCTCATGTAATATATCTTAATGAAAAGAATAACTTCTCCAGGTTAGGCCGCCGTTAGCCACTCATAAATGCTGCCTAACTCTTGGTTCGCTTGATACGCGCTGCAAACAAAGCTACCATTTCAGATGAGAGCAGACAGTAAAGTCTTACAGGAACGAACATTTAAATTGCATAAGAGAACAACAGTATGGATATGATAGAGATCGACAACCTGCGCTTGCGCTGTGTGATCGGTTTTAGCCCGCACGAGCGCAAAGATCGTCAGGACGTAGTCATCTCGCTGCGGATTGGCACAGAGATGCGCAAGGCTGGCGAAACCGATCATCCAGATGACGCCTTCAATTATCGGACGGTCACCAAAGCCATTATCAGCCACGTCGAAGCATCCGAGTATTATCTGGTGGAGAAATTGGCTAATGAGATCGCCCGCATTGTCATCAAACACGGCGCGCCCTATGTACAGGTGCGCGTACACAAGCCAGGCGCACTGCGTTTCTCGGATAGTGTTGGGATTGTGATCGAGCGGAAACCGGAAGATTATGACCGATAACCACGCTTATCTGGTGCTCGGCTCCAATATTGAGCCAGAAGCCAATCTCGCTCGTGCGCTGGAACTACTCAAAGCTCATTGCGAAATTCTGGCGGTGTCCCCGGTTTACCGCACGCCTCCGCAGGGTTTTACCGATCAGGCTAATTTCCTGAACATGGCCTTACATATCCGCACTGCGCTGGAACCCGCCGCCTTCAAGTCACAGGTGCTGGAAGTCATTGAGCAGCAGCTAGGCCGCGTCCGTGATCCAAATAACAAGAACGCGCCGCGCACGATTGACCTCGATATTGCCCTGTGGAATGATGTCAGCATGGATTATGGGGCAAAGCCCTGGCATGCACCCGATAGAGACATCTACAAATTCGCTCATGTGGCTGTGCCGCTGGCCGATATTGCGCCGAACTATAGTCACCCGGAAAGTGGAGAAACACTGGCGCAGATCGCTGCCCGCTTTGACCTCAACGCCATGCGAGAGAACCGGGTCAACCTTAAAATCCCTTATTCTGAGCACCCGGACAAGCAATGACTTCCCGACGCAACCCTGGCTGAAACCGGGCAATCGGGTACAATAACGCCGCTTTTGTCGTGCCAGATCAGCGCGACAAGGAGGAGTGAATCAAGTATGAATTTAATGGATTACGGACGCATCCTGCTGCGCCGTGGCTGGATTATCGTGCTGCTGGCGCTGATCGCTGCCGGAAGCGCCTACTTTCTCAGCAAGCAGCAAACGCCTATCTATATCGCCACCCAAAAAGTGTTGATGCAGCCCACCCGTGCGGACCTGGGCCTGACCGAAGCCAGCAAAACGCTGCTGGGCAATCATGTCGCTTACCTGGACAGCGAGTTTCGCGCGCAGGAAGTGATTGACCGGCTGCAGCTGGATATGACTGCCGGGCAGCTCAAGAGCAATGTCACCATTGCTTCTGATCCGCTCAACCTGACCATTCAGATTGATGTCAAACTGCCCGATGGCGAGCTGGCGAATGATGTCGCCCGTGAGTGGGGCAACCTGCTTATCGAGTATCGCAATCAGGAAAACCAGCGCGCACAGCGTGAGGATCATATCAACGCCAGCTTGCAGGATAACCCCCGTTATTCCCTGTACAGTCCGCGCACGCTCATCAATACGGCAGCCGGCGGCATTCTCGGCGTCCTGCTGGGTGGCGTGGTCATCTTTATCCTGGAATATCTTGAAAGCAGTGTCGTTCGCAACCGGGATGATGTGGAAAGCAACCTGAGCATCCCCGTGCTGGCGGCCATCCCCGAGGGAGAGTGATCAACCATGACTGATCTGATCACACTAAAGGACCCGCGTTCAGCGGCAGCTGAAGCATTTCGCACGTTGCGGACCAATCTCATGTTCAGCAGCGTCGAAAAACCTATTTCCACGCTGCTGGTCACGTCTGCCGCACAGGGCGAAAACAAAAGCAATATTGCCGCCAATCTGGCAGTGACCTTTGCTCAAAGCGGCAACACCACCATTCTTGTGGATGCTGATTTGCGCAAGCCTGCACAGCACACCCTGTGGAATATCGACAATGAGCGCGGCCTCACCACCATGATGCTGGATAACACCGCGCTGTCCTCACCACCCCTGGTAGACACCAGCGTGGAAAATCTCCAGATTCTGCCCAGTGGCCCCCTGCCCCCCACACCATCCGACCTGTTGGGCAGCCAGCGTATGAATGAAGTCATTGGCGTGTTGAAGGCGCGGGCGCATTACATCATTTTTGATAGCCCTCCTGTGCTGGCCGCGACCGATGCCACGCTGCTCGGCACTCAGGTAGATGGCACGCTGCTCATCATCTCCGCCGGGCATACCCGCCGTGAACATGCACTGCGTGCGCGGCAGGCACTTGAACGGGTGCATGTGCGCATTGTCGGCGCGGTCCTGAGCAACGCCCCACGCGAAGCCGCCTCGACATATTACGGATAAATCTCATGGCGCAAAGCAATCACATCTTCACGACCACACTCACCAAACAGGCTTCACTGCCTTATCTGGTTTATCTGCCACCAGAGTACGAAACCCGTGAGCACTGGCCTTTGATTCTGTTTCTCCATGGTCGGGGCGAGCGTGGTAACGATCTGGAGATTCTGAAGCGCACCGGATTGCCGAGCAACATTGAGGCAGGGCAGGATTTTCCCTTCATTATCGTATCACCACAGTGCCCGGCCACCTCTTATTGGATCGAGCAGATTGAAGCGCTAAATGCCTTGCTCGACTATATCTGCGATCAATACCCTGTCGATCAGGATCGGATTTACGTCACTGGCCTGAGCATGGGCGGCAGTGGTACATGGCATCTTGCCGGGACTTACACCGAACGTTTTGCGGCAATCGCGCCGATCTGCGGCACCGGCTACAAGTGGTACGCGGAGGAGCGAATCAATGACCTGCCCGCCTGGGTTTTTCATGGAGACGCAGACCCAGTGGTGCCGGTGGAATACTCAAAGCGAATGGTAGAGGCCCTTCAAGACAGAGGCGCTGAAGTACGTCTCACGATTTATCCTGGTGTCGATCACGATGCCTGGACGCGGACGTATAATAATCCTGAATTATATGAATGGTTTTTGGAGCACAGCCGCAACAGGAGTTAAATCATGGCTCAAACAGCACAAAATTTTACTGGAGAGGTTACACTTCCCGTCTCGCTAAATTACCTGCTCTACCTGCCGCCAGATTATGACCAGCAAGATGCCTGGCCGCTGGTGATTTTTTTACATGGCTACGGTGAACGTGGGAGTGACTTAGAAAAGGTCAAGCTGCACGGACTGGCACGGAACATCGCCGAAGGGCAGGATTTTCCTTTCATTGTCGTATCACCACAATGCCCGGATACTACGGTCTGGCCGGAACAGGTTGAATCCCTCAATGCCCTGCTCGATCATATCATCGCTAATCACAAAGTGGACACCAAACAGGTCTACCTCACCGGCTTGAGCATGGGCGGCTACGGCACGTGGTCATGGGCCTCGTGTTATCCGGAGCGCTTTGCAGCGATCGCGCCGATCTGTGGCGGGGGCAACTGGTGGATGCCGGGTCAATTAAAGCGCATCCCCATCTGGGTTTTTCACGGGGATGCGGATGATGTCGTCCCGCTGGCGGAATCAGAGCGGATGGTTACCTCGATTCGCGAAGCCGGTGGCGATATTCGCCTGACGGTCTATCCTGGTGTGGGGCACAACTCCTGGAAAGCGACCTATGACAATCCGGAGCTTTACGACTGGCTTTTGAGCCATCACCTGCCCTAACCATTGGGCAGGATTCCAATCATTTGATCGTTTGCCCTACTTGTTGAGTGAAAGAAGGCCACCTTGAAAACTGGCAAAGCGACCCAGGCAATTCACGGGCGACGTGACAAGAGCTATCGCAGTGCCAACTACCCCATCTACAACAGCGCGACGTTTGCAGTCAGCAAAAGCAGCGATTACGACCACCTCGACTCAGACAAAGACACCCACATCTACACCCGCTACTCCAATCCCACCATCCGCAATGTTGAAGAGAAACTTGCCAAACTTGAAAGCACTGACGGTGGTGTCTTGTTTGCCAGTGGAATGGCGGCCATCACCACCACAATCCTGACATTTGCCCAGAATGGCGATGCGATTGCCGTCTCGTCACGGTTATATGGCGTGGCACAGCGCTTTCTGCGCGACATGGCTCCGCAGTTGGGCATTGATGTCCATTTCCTGGATGCGGATGAACTGTACGATCTTAAAGAATATGCGCCCACAGCCAAACTGGTTTACTTTGAAACACCCAATAACCCGACCTGTGCCTGTCTATCAATCAGCGAAGTCGTCCGCGCCGCGCAGGAAATCGGCGCGCTGACGGTGATTGACAACACCTTTGCCACGCCGATCAATCAGAATCCGGCGGCGTTGGGCGTGGATGTCATCATTCACAGCGCGACCAAGTACATCGGCGGTCACAGCGATCTGATGGCGGGTGCGGCTTTGAGTGATGCCCGGCACACCGCACAGATTCACGAGATGATGGCCCTGTGGGGCGGATGCAGCAATCCAGCCGAAGCAGCCTTGATCGACCGCAGCTTAAAAACGCTGAAAGTGCGGGTCGAGGCGCACAATCAGACTGCACAGACCTTAGCCGATTTTTTTAGTGCTGAGCCAAAAGTCCGCCGCGTTCATTATCCTGGCCTCTCCTCTTCGTCTGATCATGCAGTTGCCAGCGCACAGATGTCCGGCTATGGCGGGATGCTGGCGATTGAGCTGGAAAGCTTAAGTGAAGCGAAAACCTTCTGTGATAAACTGCAAGTAGCGCTTAACGCGACCAGTTTGGGCAGTGTTGAGACCCTGGTTAGCCTCCCAGTGCTCACCAGTCATCGCAGCCTGAGCGAAGAAGAGCGCGAACGTGCTGGTGTGACACCCGGCACCATCCGCATTTCGACCGGCCTGGAAGAAGTTGACGATCTCATCGCTGATTTCAAACAGGCATTAGCGGCCATTTAGGCAAGCATGAATTTTCAGATCATTGACCTGACCGCCGAAAACCCACAAGCTGTAGATCAAGCTGCCGCGCTGTTGGTAGAAGGTTTCAAGCGCACAGCCCCAACTGTCTGGCCGGATATGCCTGCTGCCCTGGAAGAAGTTCACGAACTACTGACAGGTGACGGGATATATCGCGCGGCAGTCGATAATTCCGGTGCGGTGTTAGGCTGGATCGGCGGTCAGGAGCATGGTTACGATGGAAATGTATGGGAATTACATCCACTGGTAGTCCATCCAACTGCCCAGGGTCAAGGTATCGGACGCGCATTGGTAGCGGACCTTGAAGATAAAGTACGGACGCATGGCGCACTTACGCTCACATTGGGTACTGACGACGAAGCTCACCTGACAAGCCTTTCAGACGTGAATCCGTACGACAATCTATGGGAGCGTATTCGCAACATCCGCAATCTGGATAACCATCCCTACACATTTTACGAAAAATGCGGATTTACCATTACCGGTGTCATGCCGGATGCCAATGGTCCGGGCAAACCAGATATTTATATGAGTAAACGTCTTTAGGAGAGAATATTATGACCAGTAACCAACTGCCTGCACTCGATACCCTTTACCCCATCAAGCCGGAGCAGATCCACAGCTATCAGGAAAACGGTCATATCCTGCTGCGTGAGGTTGCCAGTGCTGAGGAAGTAGCTGCGTTTCGTCCAGTGATCAGCGGCGCGGCGATGGCCTTCAACACCGAGAAACGCGCGCTGGCAGATCGCTCAACCTATGGCAAAGCCTTCCTGCAAATCACCAACCTGTGGGCGCGCGATGAAGCGGTGAAACGCTTCACCCTGGCGAGACGCTTCGCCCAGATTGCAGCGGATTTAATGGGTGTCGAAGGCGTGCGTATCTATCATGATCAGGCGTTGTACAAAGAAGCAGGCGGCGGCTTTACACCCTGGCATCAGGACCAGCATTATTGGCCGCTGGATACTAACAACACAGTCACCATGTGGATGCCGCTGGTAGACCTGCAAGCAGATATGGGGATCATGCAATTTGCATCTGGCTCACATAAAATCGGCTACCTGGGTGATCTGCCCATATCTGATGAATCCGAGACGAAAATCAGCCAGTACGTCCAGGAAAACGGCTATAGTATGACCCAGGCGACTGCCATGAAAGCCGGTGATGCGACCTTCCACAGTGGGTGGACACTCCACAGCGCCCCCGGCAACAAAAGCGACACCATGCGCGAAGTGATGACGGTGATCTATTTCGCAGACGGGGTCAAAGTCGCAGCGGCGGACAACCCTAATCGTGAGCAGGACCTAGCCCACTGGCTGCCCGGTTGCCAGCCTGGTGATGAGGCGGCCAGTGAATTAAACCCACTCGTTTATAAGCGTTCATAATTTTAGGCTTTCGTTAGACGATGTAAGCTACCCTAAAACCTGAGACGTTCAACTATGCGGAGCAAACTCAACACATGAAGGGACTAATCTTAAGTGGCGGCAAAGGCACCCGCCTTTATCCGCTCACCTATACACGCGCGAAGCAGTTGATTCCTGTAGCGAACAAACCCGTTCTGGTGCGTGTGATTGAAGCGATTCGTGATGCCAACGTCACGGACATCGGCATTGTCATCGGCACCAACACTGGCGCAGAGATTCAGGATAAGCTGGGGGATGGCTCACCCTGGGACGTCAACCTCACCTATATCATGCAGGAAAGCCCGGATGGGCTGGCCCACGCGGTCAAAATCTCGCGCGATTTCCTGGGCGATGATCAGTTCGTCATGTTCCTGGGTGATAACGTGATCGAGGGTGGCATTAGCCGCTTGATTTCTGATTTCGCCACCAGCGAGTGGAACAGCCAGATCGTCTTAAAAGAAGTACAGGACCCAACCGCTTACGGCGTCGCAAAACTGCGAACAGACGGCAGCATCGAAGCTCTGATCGAGAAACCCCGAATCCCGCCGAGCAATCTGGCCCTGGTGGGCATCTATATGTTTGATAAGACCATTTGGGACGCCGTGAACAGCATTCAACCATCGGCGCGCGGCGAGCTGGAAATTACCGACGCCCTCCAATGGTTGATTGACGCGGGCCACCGCGTTTATCCCCATGTCCACCAGGGTTGGTGGATTGATACCGGCAAGCCTATCGACATGCTGGAAGCCAACAGCCTCGTACTGGAGGAACTCAGCCCCTGCATTTCGACTGATGCCGTCATTACCGACTCCGAAATCGACAGCCGTGTGACGATCGAACGTGGGGCGCGCATTGTCAACAGCGTCATTCGCGGCCCTTCAATCATTGGGGAAAATACACTGGTCGAAAACAGCTACATCGGCCCGTTCACCAGCATTTATCACGATGTCACCATCCGTAATGCGGAGATTGAGCGCAGCATCATTCTGGAGAACAGCTGTGTTTGTGATCTGGTCGCCCGCTTGCAGGACAGCTTGATCGGGCGTAACGCTCAGGTGAAACACAGCGACGATAAGCCGCGTGCGATCAAGATGAATCTAGGTGATCACAGCAACGTATGGCTGGTGTAGAATAGCCGTTCACACTACCAAGCATGGACGGATATTATGACAGACGCTATTAAACTGATCGTCGTTGATCTGGACGGTACACTGCTTAACAGCCAGCATGAGCTGAGCGAACGCAACGAAAAAGCATTGAAGGCGGCCAGTGAACAGGGTGTGAAGGTAATTCTTGCGACCGGCAAAACCCGGGCCTCCGCGCTGAGTGTGATCGCGCGGCTGGGGCTGGAGACCCCTGGCATCTATCTCCAGGGACTGGCGGTTTATGCCGGCGATGGGTCGCTGCGTCATCAAAGCACACTCGACCCCGCGATTGCACGGCAGGTGATTACCTTTGCAGAAGATCGTGGTTATACGATGGTTGCCTACAGCGGCACCCGTATGATGGTCCGCAAGCGAGACCAGAACAGTGCCATTCTTGTCAGATATGGCGAGCCAGAACCTGAAGTTGTGGGACCGCTGCAAAATATTCTCGATGACACGCCGATTAACAAGGTGCTGGCGGTCAGCGGCGATGATGGCAAGCGGATCAACGCCTTGCGCTGGCAGCTCAGTATGCAAATTGGCGGGGCAGCCAGGTTGATGCAGGCTGGTCTGCCAGACATGCTCGAAATCCTGCCGCCGGGCGCGTCCAAAGGTGCGGCACTGCGAACACTGATCAAAGAAATGAACATCCCCGCCAGCCAGGTCATGGCGATCGGCGATGGTGAAAATGACATCGAAATGCTGCAAATCGCCGGGATTGGTGTTGCCGTAGGCAATGCGCTGAAGCCGGTTCAGGAAGCAGCGAATCACATAGTTGAATCGAATGATAAGGACGGCGTGGCTGAAGCAATTGAGCGTTTCGTGCTCAAAGCCACTGAAGCTGAAGAAAAGCCGGACGCATCTCCAGAGCAAGAATCCGAAACAGAAAACAAGAGTGAGGTTGAGACATGAAAAACATCCTGGTGACCGGCGGCGCGGGATTTATCGGCAGCGCCTTCGTCCGGCACATGGTCGAGCAACATCCCGAATACAACATTATCGTCTACGACAAGCTGACGTATGCCGGTAACCTGGATAACCTGCTGCCCGTGAGCGACGAGCCAAATTATCGCTTCGAGCAGGGCGACATCGCCAGCCGCGAAACGGTGAGGCGCGCGTTTCAGGCGCATGATGTCGATACCGTGGTTAACTTCGCTGCCGAAAGCCATGTGGATCGCAGCATTCTCAACCCGGATGCCTTCATTCACTCCAACACAGTAGGCGTCCATATCCTGCTGGATGAATCACGCCAGCACGGCGTTGGTCGCTTCCTGCATGTCTCAACCGATGAGGTCTATGGCGATATTGAGCCAGGGTATTTCTCGAAGGAAGGCGATAAATTCGCCCCCAACAGCCCCTATGCAGCCAGCAAAGCCGGTGGCGAACTGCTGGTGCGCGCCTACCACATCACGCATGGCATGGATACAGTGGTCACACGGGGCAGCAACACCTTCGGCCCCTACCAGTACCCGGAGAAAATTATTCCCTTCTTTGTCACCGAAGCGATTGATGACAAGCCGCTGCCTGTGTATGGTGACGGGATGCAGATTCGTGACTGGCTGTATGTGGACGATCACGCGCTAGGCGTGGCAACGGCTCTGTTCAACGGCAAGTCCGGTGAAGCGTACAATATCGCCGGGGAACATCATGAGCACAATATCAACGTCACCCATCGCATTCTTGATCTGCTGGATAAACCCCGCAGCCTGATCAAGCATGTGCCGGATCGCGAAGGCCATGACCTGCGCTATGCAATGAACTGCGACAAGCTGCGCGAACTTGGCTGGAACCGGCTTTATACCTTCGACAGCGCACTTGAAGCCACGATCAACTGGTTCAAAGAAAATGAGTGGTGGTGGCGCAAGATTAAGACCGGGGAATACCTGGAATACTACAAGAAACAGTACGCGGCACGGTTGGCCGCTGCGGAATAAAACACAAGTGGGGATGTCAACATCCCCACTTTTTATTTTAGTCCCTATAGCGTATTGGCGAATCTGTTGCTAACATAGCGCGCGATTCAAAAGTGACGGATTTGAGTGTATTGAGGCGTATATGAAGCGTGTATTGACGCATGTTCCCCAGGCGATAGTGTTGCTGCTCCTATGGATAGTGATCCTTCCCGTTCAAGCATCCGAGCCAGCGGAATACGATCCCTCGGTTTGCGCAGACTTTACCGATGGCAGTCCCCTGAGCGAAGAATGCGAGGCGATGATCGCCGCATTCCCGCGCCCACAGGTTGAGGAAATCCCGCAAGATCTCTTTACACTCAGCAATTATAGCTTCTGGCGTGTTGGTCCAGACCCGGTCACCACGTTTGATGCACCAAGCGGCAACCCAATCGGGGAAATCCCCCAGGGATTCAATTTCGTTAATGCGATTGATCTCAGTGTGGATGGCTGGCTGCAAATTGAAGGCGGGAACTGGCTGCAACGGGACGTAGCTCGCTATACCGAACCTTCTTACTTTACCGGTGTCACTCTGTCCGATGGGCTTGAGAACCCCTTCGCCTGGGTGCTGGATTTGAGCCGCATCGCTGTTTCAGAATATCCTGGCGGCCCGTGGGAACCAGATACCGGGCGCTTTCTGGAACGTTACGAGCAGGTAAATATCTTCGCCACTGCTTATGACGATGAAGGCTGGCGCTGGTATATGATCGGCCCCAATCAGTGGGTCGAGCAGCGTTTTGTCTCCAAAGTGCTGCCTGTGGAGCGCCCTGAGGGCGTCAGTGGGCGTTGGGTCGCCATTGATCTCTACGAGCAGACCCTGGTCGCCTATGAGGATGATACCCCGGTCTACGCCACACTCATTTCCAGCGGCCTGCCCAATCATGAGACGAACGAGGGCTTGTTCACTGTGTGGGCGCGGCTGGAACGGGATGGCATGTCCGGTGCGACCGGCGCGCCCAGTGCCTACGCGCTGCAAAGCGTCCCGTGGGTCATGTACTTTGACGACTCGATCAGCCTCCACGGGACTTACTGGCATGACCTTTTTGGTTATCGTCAGAGTCATGGCTGCGTGAACCTGACGATCAGCGATGCCAAGTATCTCTACCAGTGGTTCCAGGGTGCCGACCCCAATGAGGACGGCGACATTGTGAACTATGTCTATGTCTACAGCTCTGGCGAATACGGCGTCACTGCCAGCGGCCTCTAGCGATTATCAGGCCTGGGTTAATCTTCCTCATCATCAATGCCCAGGCCCCACGAAGGCACTGACGGCGCACCACCATCAAATAGCCACGCGTCGAAAAAGTCGGTCAGATCCTGACCACTGACTTCTTCAGCTACCTGAATAAAATCGGCTGTACTGGCGTTGCTGTATTGATAACGCTCGTAATAGGTGCGCAAAATCTCGAAGAACGTCTCGTCGCCAACTTCCATCCGCAGCGCGTGCAGTGTCCATGCACCTTGTGGATAAATCCCCTGACCAAAAAGTCGATTTGGTCCCGGATCACCGGGTGTATAATTGCGTCCTTCAATCTGAGCATAATATTGGCGCATCACGTTTTCAAAGACCGCTTCACCGGCACTGTGCTCAAGCCACAACGCACTGGCATAGCTGGCGAAACCCTCATTTAGCCAGATGTCCTCCCAGTTTTCCGGCGTCACGCTGTCGCCAAACCATTGATGCGACAGCTCATGCGCTATCACACTTTCCGGTGACTGCCAGCCAGAGAGGATGTCTGTCAGCGCACCAGGGATCATCTCTGCGCCAAACAACGAGAGCGTTTGTGTTTCCAGCGCGAAGAACAATGGCAAATCAGCCACCACTACCCCGTAGGCTTCAAAAGGATAAGGGCCAAAGATGCTGCTAAAGTACTCGATCATATCCGCCGTCGGCGCGAATACTTCCTCCGCATCCTCTGTAAGCCGCGATGGAAAGTAATTCCGAATCAGCAGGCCATCCGGTCCTTCATCAGTTTGCACGACAAAATCGCCAATATTCACGGTCGCCAGATAACTCGCCATGACATATTCACTGGACCAGACATAGGTCGTGGTATCATCGGCATTGATAATCACATCCTGCAGAAGGCCATTCGCCGCTACGACATAAGGCTCTGGCACGGTGATGCGAAAGCTGTAGAGTGCTTTATCGCGTGGATGGTCATTGACCGGGAACCAGCGCGCTGCTCCTGCGGGTTCACTGGCAACAAACACACCATCCTTATAGCGAACCCAACCGCTCGAATAAAGCGCACTCTGCTGCGAGAGATCTTCATTTGGCTCACCTGTGTAAGCCACTACGACCGTAAATGATTCGCCATCTTCCAGAGCGGCTTCAGGAGTGATGCTTAATTCCCGTCCATTGCGAAGATAAGCGGCTGCTTCGCCGTTCACCTCGATGGATTCGATCTCGAAACCGATAAAATCCAGATGAAACGAACTTAAATCCTCTGTAGCCTCGGCCTCCATCGTGCTGCTGCCGGAGATCACATTATTTTCCATATCTACATCAAGATCCAGCGCATAACTCAACGCATCATAACCACCATTTCCAAGTGTCGGATAATAGGGGTCGCCGATGCCTGCCGAACCGGGTTCCTGCGCCTGTACCACCATCCCACTGACCAGGATGACTATCAAAATCCATAATTTCCGCATGAGCACCTCCGGTAATATTACTCGCTACGCCACCAAACCGTTTAATCCTGCCCAATTCTCTAGCATCACATTACAATAGATCGCTGCACATTATACGCGAAATGCAGCGGCGGAAGATTCCTACATGACCAAACCAATACCTGGCAATACCCCTTCTGATCAATCCGCAACCCCTTTTTTGGATAATCTTGTGAGTGAGCAGCAGCTAGCCGCCATGTCCTTCCACATGCCGGGGCATAAGCGTACGTTTAAGTCGCTGCCCAAATTGATCGAATACTGGGGCGGCGATCTTTTCCTGGCGGACCTCGTGGAGATCGATGGTTCCATCGACTATCTCCATGCGCCCAAAGGTTCCCTGCGGGAGGCGCAGGCGCTGGCAGCACAGGCTTACGGTGCTGATCAGACTTTTTTCCTGATTAACGGTTCAACAGTTGGCAATCTCTGCGCCCTTATGAGCACTGCGCACGAAGGCGATAAAGTGCTCATGTCCCGCGCATCACATCGCTCGGTCTATGGTGGACTGGTGCTATCCGGTGCAGAGCCGGTCTACATAGAGCCGATGTATCACCCAAAAGTTGGCTTTCCGCTGGGAATTCTGCCCGAAGCTGTGCAGCAAAAGCTGGAACAGAATCCGGATATTGCGGCAGTACATATCACTACACCCAACTATTATGGTTATCTCTCTGATGTGAAAACCCTGGCGCGGATGGCACATGCCCATAATGCGGTATTGATCGTTGACGAGGCCCACGGCGCGCACCTGACATTCCATCCGCTGCTGCCCGCCAGCGCGCTGCATAATGGCGCTGACATGGTCATTCAGAGCACGCACAAGACGCTGTCCGCCCTCACGCAGGCGTCAATGCTCCACTGTGCTGGCAATCGCGTCAATCGGGCGCGGGTGGCGCAAAATCAATCCCTGCTTCAGTCCTCTTCCCCCAGTTCAATTCTGCTGGCGTCATTGGATGTGGCGCGAATGCAGATGGCGACGCACGGTGAGGAGCTGCTCACACAGACACTGGCGCTGGCGCAATCCGCACGCGCGCAAATCCCCGAAATTGACGGGCTGTGGTGCTATGGTGAAGATCTTGTAGGCAACTATGGTATTTACGCCTACGACCCGACCAAGCTCGTTATCCGCGTAACTGACAGCGGCGTCAGCGGCTTTGAGGCTGCGCACAAGCTGCGTCAGGAATCGATGTTGGATGTGGAATTTGCTGATGTTCGGCACATCATCTGCTCGATTACCATTGGCGACACAGAGCAGAGTATCCATACGCTGATTCAATCACTGCGCCAGTTAGTGGCAAAGGCGCAACCGAATTCAGAACCGCAGCCGATCATTGAGCCACCTGCCGCGCTGCCGTCTATCGGTATTCGCCCGCGTGATGCCTATTTTGCGCCGTCTAAAATGATCCCGTTGGAACAAAGCCTCGGTGAAATCTGTGCCGAGAATATCATCCCCTATCCCCCCGGAATCCCCCTGCTTGTGCCGGGCGAAATCATTGACCGGGATATGCTGGATTACATGCGGTATATCGTTCGTGCAGGAGCGACCATCGTCGGCGCAGAAGATCGCAGTCTCAATGCTATTCGCGTCGTAGCGCAGTCATAAGCCGCAGTCTACGACCGCCCTACGCTCAGATTACTGTTTGCTGCCTCATCGCTGGAATTTGGCATGACCTCATGTACAATGACCGGCAATGGTTGGAGAGGATATGTATGCGTATCGAACGACAGGTACGTCGCAGTAACTTAAGTTTGCCCATGCTGGCCTGCGGCTGTTTGACCGTTTTACTGGGTGGCGGAATCATCCTTGTTCTGGCGGGTTTGGTTTTCCTGCCAGGGATTATTTTGCAGTTCACTGGTTTCCAATCTCAGGGCAGCACTGAAGCGATTTTCGAGACCATCACGCCAGAGCCAACAGTCGTGGTCGAAAATCCGCAACCCACCCCAGCCGGGGCCGTGGTCAACCTGGGGCAATATGGCACAGAAACCCTGAATAACCGCCTGTACGACTATACAATCGTCACCGGCAGCACCAGCAGCGGCCAGCAACTGGCAACACTCACCTTCGATGAAAACAGCCTGGAGACCATCTGCCAGCAACGCAGCGATATATGTGGGCCGAACAATCCACGATTCCGCAATGCAGTGATTGATCTGAAACCGGGCGGCGCAATCGTCAACGGCGAAGTCTACGTGCAACAGGTCGGCATCTGGCAGCGTGTTGGGATTGTCATGCGCCTCACCAATAACCAGTTGACCATCGCAGGCGTGGATGTCGGCGGCACCCTGTACACAGTCCCGCCTAATGAATTCAGTGATCTGATTAGCGAGGTCGAGCGTGTGGGCAATGAAGCCATCCAGCAGCTTGCTGTCGAAGCAGGGGGCACCAGTTACACGCTGGTTCAGATTCAGGTGACGGAAACCGCGCTGACACTTGTCATGCAGTAGGTGGCCGATCTTATCTGTTTCTGCGCCCTCACCTTGGGCTACAATGGAGAGATGACGCCGCAAAGTAAGGGGGTAAGGTATGCGATTGATTGTAACCGGGGCCGCTGGACGCCTGGGCAAAAAACTTGTTGACACACTCACCGCACAGGGTCACCAGATCACCGGTATTGATATTGTTGGTGAGGGGGTCGAACATCTTGATCTCACGGATTTTGAGGCTACCCGCCGTTTTGTTGCCGATCAAAAACCCGACCTCGTGCTCCATCCTGCCGCCTGGACAGATGTCGATGGCTGCGCTCGTGAGCCTGAAAAGGCGATCGCGGTTAACGGCTTTGGCACGCAGCATGTCGCCCTGG
>JAIOHN010000718.1 GCA_019912985.1 Anaerolineae bacterium
ATGACGATTTACCAATGACTGGAAGAAGTATTTTGTTGTGTCATCGGTGGCAATTCCAGTTGGCACGATAATGCCCATCCGACCTCTCGTGGAAACCACATGTGTGCTTGTCTCCGCGAAAATCGTATATGTGTTTACGTCACCGCGCCCGCACAGCGGGTAACGGTCACTCACGCGGACGAAATGTGATTCACCTTCTGCCTTGCGCTTAACTTCAGCAAATGTCTGCAATAAATACGGGTTGCTCTGCTCCAATTCTGCAATTGCCTTGCGACGGGTAGCAGCATTGGACGCATTGGCAATTTCAGGTGCGCGCTCTGCGAACCATTGTTTTTCTTCAATTTTGATACGTTCCCACGGCGGGTTGCCTAACACACAGTCAAAGCCGCCATTCCAGCCAGTTTGCTCATTGTCGGTGTGTTGCAGTTCATCAGGAACATTGAATACATCGGGAAACGCCACATGCCAATGGAAAAACTGATAGTGTTCCTTGAGTTCTACTACATGTTCACGAATGGATTGCAGGTTTTCCTCCAGCGGGTTTTCCTCCATGCGGCGGTAAAGCAGGTCGGTCATGGGCATCGGCAGCCCATTCTGCTTTTTCTCCCACACAAACGCCGCGCACCAGGCATCCGCCAGCAGCCGCGCCTTCACATATTCAGGGTCACTCGCCAGTGCCGCGTACTGCGCTTCTTTGCGTCGTACCTCATCCAGAGTGTCGTCGGGTGTGTCGTCCAGCGCGTGCATGGCTTCGGTCAGGTGGCTGTAATCGGCAGGCAGCTCGATCAGTTCAAACATGCTGCGCTGTCCGCTGGCACGGTCTTTGCGTTCCTGTTTGTTGACTTTCTTCATGGTGGCGGCGTACTTCGGATCATCGCCTTCAATCGGGTTGAAAGCATCGTCGGGGATACCGCCCGCCATCAACTTCGGTGTCGTCCCCAGCAGGCTGTTGCCCACCTGGATGCGATGGTCGAGAAAGTTGAGCGGCTTGCCCGGTTCTAGCGCCTCCATCCACAGGTTGACCTTGCACAGTTCCACCGCCATCGGGTTGATGTCCACGCCGTAAATGCAGTGGCTGATGATGTCGCGTTTGGCTTCCTGAATCGCGGCGGGAGGCGGTTCTTCCTCGCCCGTGCGGACAAACGCCAGCGCCTTCGCCAAGCGGTTGGCAGTGGCGATCAGAAAGTGTCCGCTGCCGCAGGCAGGGTCACAGACTTTCAAATCGAGGATGGCTTCCTCACCCTTTTTGGTGGCTTCAGCCAGCACCGGGTTGAGTGCGGAATCCAGCAGGGCATGGACGAGCGATTCCGGTGTGTAGTAGCTGCCGGTGGTTTTGCGTTCATTGCCGGCGGCGGTGGAGAGGGCGAAACGCCGTGCCGGAACATTGATCTGCGGGTGCAGTTCCAGCAAACTCTCGAAGATACTGCCCAGTTCATCCGAGCCGAGGTTCTTGTAATCCACCGTGCGATAGACCTGGGCACGCTGGTCATAAGTGAGGGAGAGCGCACGAATGGCATCCAGCAGGTGGCTGTTGGCAATCTGGCAGCCAATGACATCCGTAACAGCACGATCACTGAACAGGAACGAGCCAAGCGGCACGAGTCCCAATCCCACCCCTGCGCCGTTGTTTTCGCCACTAAGCAGACTCATCACCAGCCGCAACCCCTCGAATAAGTCGGGATGGCGCGTACCTTTGAAGGTCTCCGCCATACGCCGCAGTCGCTGGGTGGAATAGTATTGGATGTAGCGTTCGCGGGAGTTTGTATCCGCAGCGGGATTGAGCAGCAGGTCACGGTCTTCTGCCACAAACAGGAACAGCAGGCGATAGACCATCCGCAGTAGTTGGCGATAGTAGTCCTGCGCGCTGAGTTCGCCGTTGGTCAGTTTGTCGCGCAGGGCATAGTTGGCGGGATATTCGAGGAAGCCCAGACCGAGCGCTGTAATCGCTGCCTCCACGCCGTCGCGCAGTTGGTCGAGAGCGCGCGTGCCTTGATCCTCGGCAACCTTCATCCACTTTTCCAGCCAGCAGTCGGACAGGCGTTCGCCTTCCACACGGGACTGGTGGCATAGCAGCCACAATAGAACGAAGTCACTGTAGACCTCACCATCCATCATGGCTTCGAGATCGAATTCGACGTAGGCTTGCCGTGTCAGAGTGGCGTTGTCGCGCAGAATCCGCAGCTTGTAGCCATTACTGAGGAAGCCCCATAGATTGTTGTCGCTGCGATTGAGGAAGACTTGCAGCAGACTGTGTGGGCTGGCTGACGCTGCACCCGCCGCGCCGGGGGTGCGCCGATCCAGTTCCAACTTGTAACTGACCAAATGCACCGGCACATGTTCCCAGCCGTGCGAAATTGGATAGCTACGCCCTTCAATCTCAACAGCCGTAGCCGTCTGCAAACGCCCATAACCGAGTGTATCAAACAAAGGGAGCAACCAGCGTTCACGGGTTATGCTCGTGCCGAGATCATTTTCCGGCAGGCGTTCCTGCGCGGCGCGGAAGCTCGTCCATACGCCTTGCAAACGATTCCAGCGCTGGTTGACGGCTTCATTGAGCTTCTCACCGGGATATAAATGGTAGCTCTCCGGTGTCAGTCCATCGAGGTTCGCGCCCTCGCTGATGCGTTGCAGCAGATCGGTAGGCAGCAATGCGCCTTCCGTGCGAATAGTCGTGAAGATGTTGTTGCGGCTTGCCATAAATCGGTCCTTATTCAAAACGGAATATCATTCAGATCATCTGGCAAAGTAGATACATTGTTTTCAACAGGTTCTTGAACATCATCGCCAGGTAGTGGCAATCCGTACCGCACACAAAGATCGAGAATGTCATCGCTATCCATGAACATTACGTTGCGGCGCATCGCATTGTCCAAGAACTCAGATAATAAAGTTCGTGCCTGTTTTGTAATCTCACCAGAAGAAACCAGGAAAACATGGTCAAATAAGTGCTTTGTATTCGTTTCGGGGTCGAACACAGGATATGTCATCAACATGAGTAACTGTGCAAGAATACCACTGATGTTACCTGTGATTTCAGAACCAGAGGCGTGTATTTTCCCTTTTTTGACCTGTACACCAATATATAACTGGTGTCCTGTTGGAAGCCGATACTTCATCCAGAGGTCTTTGCCGAATTCCATACTGCGATCTTCGTGTCCAGTGACGTGAATTTGCTTGAACCCTAATGCACTGAACAGCCTCACGAGGATATGCTCTGTGAATTCGTCTTCCGATGCTGATTTAAAGTATGACGCAAATTCTCTTCTCAGTGCTTCTTCAGCCGTATTAAGCAGCCTGTCTGGGCTATCTAGTGGTGTTGCCGCATTAGTATTCAAGTTTTCAATAATTACATGACTGTTGAGGTTTTTTACATGTAGCCCATCACGAGATAGCGCACGGTTTATTTGCTCTAAGGCAGCATCATATTTCCCATCCTCAAAATCGTAAGGATCAGCCAGATGTTGAATAACATTGAGCATCTGCGACGAGGGAAGACTGGGAACCTGTGCTGACATCTCATTAATTGCAGTAAGGACCTCTATAACCCATGCACGCCTTGTTGTTCCATCGTGCCGATAATCCAAACCACAACCCTGAAAGAACTCGGTGAGGTAATAACTGGAACGATAACGAAAATTCTCCCAAGTGAATCCCCCCATACCAGCGGCACCACATATCATTTCTGCCAACGTTTCAATCGTTCGCCGATGCAACTTCATTGCAACTTCCTTGTTGCCGGGAGGAAAACGTAGATCCCCAGCACGTCCGGCGGAAGCTGCGCCTCAACGCGATGCTGTGGGCGACGCTCACCACGACGGTAAGCCGCCTCGCGTACCCGGACATGCGCTGCTAGCAGTTCATCACCGCGCCGTCCGGCGATGTCGTTGAGTGTTGGCGCAAGATGGTCAAAACCTTCGACCACACGCCCCACAAACTCCGCTGCCTGCTGCGGATGGATGTTTTCGTCCGGTTCGGCGTTTAGCAAGGCTTCGGCAGCATCCGGTTCAAGCCATACGGCATTTTCCGGCGAACCCTCAAAAGCCAATGTAAGACTGTCTTCGGCGAGCAGTTGGCGTTCATCGCTACCAGTTCGGGTGATCAGGTGGTAACGGAAGCGCACCAGCAGCAGTGTTGTCCGCCGCTGTACCGCTGTCGTGCGTATCGCTCCAGCACGACGGGCGTGCGGCAGATCATCTCCAACCTCGGCAGTATCCAGCGCCGTGTTCATCACATACGCTGCCAGTGACTCCACCAGTGGGTGAGTCCGTGTCAGGTAAAGCTGACCGTCTTTGACAGGTAGCTGAAAACGGGCGGCGAACTGCTCCTTACCGAGCATATCCCGCAGTCCACGCGGCGTTTCCGTCAAATCAAAGCCTACCGCACCATTTTCAGACACCACACCGCGATGCATCCGCACGCTGTCTTTCATAAACGCGGCAACGTCAATACCTGACCCAACGGCTTCACGGGCGGCGTCCAGTTCAGCAGCAACTTCATCCACGCGAATAGCCTGCTGAGCGAACATGGTGCGCGAACGTTTCTCCCGTTCTGCCGCCGCTTCCCACTGCAAATCAAGCTCTGCCTGACGCGGCTTCATATATTCATCGAAACCGGGCAGTACATTCTGGCTGAAACTGGCATTCTCACGCAGCAGCAGCCCCTCGAAGATCGCTTCGATGACATCCTCACTGTTGCCGGGGACAGGCACGGAAATCCCCAGCGAGTTACGGATCGTCTTATGTTTTCGCAGCAGCACATCCAGCACAATGCCGTCAATCTGGTTGTCAATGCCGTAGTAGGTCACAACCTTGATGCGCGGGCTAGGCTGTCCGTAGCGGTCTACGCGCCCTTCGCGCTGTTCATGCCGGGTGGGATTCCAGGACAGGTCATAGTGGATGACGGCATCAAAGCCCGCTTGCAGGTTGATGCCTTCGCTCAGGCAGTCGGTACAGACGAGGATGCGTTTCGGTGCAACACTCAACTGCGCGACCCGTTCTTCACGCTCGGAGGGCGGCAATAAACCCGTCACTCCAGCAACTTCCACACTCCGTGTCGCCCCGCGCAAGACTTCGGTCACATAATCAACCGTCGGGATAAAGCGGCAAAAAACAATCGGGTTATACCCTTCGCGCAGCAGGTCTTTCACAATGGCGATGAGCTTTTGCAGTTTGTGATCAGCTTCGCCCTGAAGTGCGTCGGCTGCCTTTGCCATATCGAGCAGGCGACGGCGATGATTGTTGGCATCCCCTGCCAGTTCCCCAATGTCGCTGCCGGGAATGACATCCATGCCTTCGGCGGATTCATCGTTCATCAGGTCAAGCACGGTGCGCCGTCCGATGTCGTCCACATCGGTTTCATTGTCAGCCTCAGTGGTTGCGGCACGGCTGCGAAGCGTCGCAGCAGCAGCGGCAGGGCTGGATGCCAGTGAACGCAGGAGTGCCAGCGCCGACCACCAGCGCACCCGCTGGCGATAACCTTCACCAGGTTGTAAGACAGTCTCGCGGGCATAGTTCAAAACGCGGTCAAACAGGCGTTTATAGGCATCCGTGAGTTTGTAGGTCTCTTCGGCGGTATCGCGTTCGGGGAAGGGCGTGATGGCATCCATGTAGGCACGGATGTCACCACGCCGCCGCTGGACGAAGTAGCGAGCTAGTTCACGGCGCAGTCCTTCATTTTCCGCGCCAGACAGATCATCGGGCAGATCGGCAAAATCGGGATTCAGCATCGCCAGCAGCGAACGGAAGGCTTCTTCCTTGCCACTGTGCGGGGTTGCTGTAACCAGCACTAGATGGCGATTCGGGTCATCCGCCAGCGCCGTCACCAGTTCATAGCGCTGATGTTTTCCCCCGCGTTTGTCGGTGGTATGGGCAACGGTATGGGCTTCATCGACGATGACAAAGTGCGGTGCGGTGCGTAAAAACTCA
>JAIOHN010000719.1 GCA_019912985.1 Anaerolineae bacterium
CGATAGGCCGCCGTCTCCGCCAGCAGCCCCTGGAGGGTCAGCTCCAGGGGCTGCTGGCGGAGACGGCGGCCTATCGCGCGCACTGGCTGCGGGCCAGCGGCTATAATCTCGTGCGCGGGTTCTAAGCAACGTCTACCAAGCACACTTTTGCTGTCCTGCCGCAATCGTTTTCTGGGGAACAACAGGCCAGTGTATAATTGATTCAAGTGGCGAAAGACGATGGTTCCAGGTTTTGCCTGATTCAGACGGGAAGTTATCACAATGTCTTTCTCGAAACATAAACACAAGTCGAACCTTTACCGCAAGTATCCCCCTTCACCGCCATGTTCCTGTGATGTTTGCCTCAGCTATTGTGTAAGACCCGGTTGGTGGACCGTGGCCGAGGCTGCGCGAGCTATCCGGGCAGGCTATGGCGACCGGATCATGCTAGAAGTCGCTCCCGAATTCACGTTTGGTGTGCTTTCGCCCGCCTTCAAGGGTTGTGAGGCCCAATTTGCGCTCAATGAGTTCGCTCAGAACGGCTGCACTTTCCTGGTGAATAACCGGTGCGAATTGCATGGAACCGGCTACCAACCCCTGGAATGCCGCTACTGCCATCACAATCGACCCGGTCAAGGCCTCCAATGTCATGCCGATCTCGAGGCGGATTGGCGCACTCCCGCCGGTCAGAAACTGGTCAAGCAGTGGTGTGACAACAACCAGATCATGCGGAATTATCATTTTATCATGCTGCGTTGGCCGTAATCGCCGCTGAAAAAACGCCTCTGCCATCCCATCATCCATTTCCCTGTGGAGACTGGCCGGTTTCGCGTTTCGCTGAATCAGGGTTATCTTCGTCTGGACGATGCAACAGCGCGGAGGTGTTTATGAATCGGCGAGATTACATCAGTGCCAGCGAGGTCGGCGAGTACTTCTACTGCCAGCGGGCGTGGTGGTACCGGCTGCGAGGGGTGAAAAGGACAGATCAAGAACAAGAGCGGCTCCAGGCAGGTGCGGAGCATCACGAGACATTTCATGGGGAGATGGATCGCAGCCAAAGGCTCAAGCGGCTGGCCCCCTGGCTGCTCATCAGTGCTGCGGCCCTGCTGCTGCTTTATCTGCTGCTTCAGTTGATCGGGGGCGGGTGATGAACGGAATTGGCCTCATCCTCCTGGCGCTGCTCCTGGTGATTGTGGCACTGGTCGTGATGGGGGCAGGCCAGCGCCAGCAGCAGACTCTCCGTATCCCGAAAGGCATCCCGGTTTACGCCGACACGGAGAAACAACCCGGCCCCATCCTCTATTCGCACGAACATCAACTGAAAGGGCGGCCTGATCTGCTGTTGGATCAGGATGGAAAATTGATCCCGGTGGAGGTCAAAAGCGGACGCACGCCGACCACACCTTACCAGGGACACATCATGCAGTTGATCGCTTATTGCGTGCTGGTCGAGGCCCACTATGCGCAGCGTCCAGCCTACGGTGTGATCCGCTATCCGGAGCGTGATTTCACCATCGAGTTTACGGAAGCTTACGAGAGCCAACTTCACGAAATCCTGGCGGAGATGCGGCAGAAGCGCCGTGCGTCACAGGTGCATCGCAGTCACCGTTCAGCCAATATCTGTGCAGCCTGCGGCTTCTACTCGCAGTGTGATGAGCGGCTGGATACCCAACTTTCGCTGTTTGACGCTTGAGGCAGACCGATCACCGCAATATTCTGCAAGACGCCGCTGATGGATTGTGGTACCTTAAGACCATAAGCAATTCGGTGAATATGATGGCAAGCAAAGAGTGGTCGCAGTTCTGGCATAATTCGCAGCTCGATATGGGCGTGCTGCATGCCTTCTACACCCGCCATGCCTATCCACGCCACAGCCATGACTACTACGTCATCAGCGTGATTCAACACGGCTTTCAGTCATTTACGCATGGCGGAGCCAAGCATTACACACCGCCCGGCGGCCTGATTCTGATTAATCCCGACACGGTGCATACCGGCGAGCCGGTGGACGCGAACGGTTTTGAGCTGCGGTCGCTGTATCCGACCACCGCGCACATGCAGCGGGTGGTGGAGGAACTGACCGGGCGTCAGGGCAACCTGCCCTATTTCACGGATGTGCGAGTCGATCATCCCCAGGCAACGGCCAATGTGGTCGCGCTGCATCAGGCGCTGGTGGAAGGCGCAAGCCCGCTGGAATATGAGGCGCGGCTGGTGCAAACGCTGGCGCTGCTTGTCCGGCAGTATGCGGGGGTGGTATCCGCCAGGGAACAGGCCGGTCACGAGCGCAAAGCGATTCAGCTGGTGCGCCGTTACATCGAAGAGCGGTTCGCGGAGGGGATTAGCCTGCAAGATCTGGCGGATCGGGTCGCCCTCAGCCCCTACTATCTACTGCGCGTGTTCCATGACGAGGTGGGGATGCCGCCTTACACCTATCTGGAAAGTGTGCGCATCCGCCACGCCCAACAATTGATCGCCGCAGGCAGGCCGCTGGTCGATGTGGCGCTGGATGTCGGTTTCAGCAGCCAGAGCAATTTTACGCGCCACTTCAAGCGCATCATCGGTGTGACACCCGGGCAATATGCGCAACATTTAAAATCCTAGTTCCCCAAACAATCGAGGAGTGTGCTTCATGATCTCAGGCAGCCTGTTTGCACTGGTTTCATTTGTGTTGGTTGCGACCTTTACCCCCGGCCCCAGCAACATTTCCAGCGCGTCAATGGGAATCCTCTACGGCTATCGAAATACATTGAAGTTCCTGGCGGGACTGGCGACCGGTGTCTTTGTCATGATGGTCGTCAGCGGGTTGATCTCGACCGCGATTCTGGATTTGATGCCAACTGTGGAACCTATCCTGCGCATTCTGGGCGCGGCGTACATCCTGTATCTTGCCGTCGCGATTTTGAAGGCCAGCTACACCTTCGAGGAAGCGGATACTGCGCCGATGGGCTACTTTCAGGGGCTGCTGCTTCAAATCCTCAACCCCAAGCTGATTGTCTACGCGATGACTTTGTTTTCCGCATTCCTGGCCCCGATTGCGGACAATCCGCTGCTGCTGGTACTGGCGGCGCTGATTTTGACCACCACGGCCTTCTGCGCCACCTCGGTCTGGGCGTTGTTTGGCGTGATGATTCAGCGCTACCTGCATCACCCGCGCGTAAAACTGGCCGTGAATGTGGTCCTCTCACTGCTCCTGGTTTATACTGCGATTGATATTGCTGGTATCATCTAGATCAGGTGACTCCTCAACATTGGCAGCGCGCAGGAGGACTTATCCATGCGCAGGGATTCGAATCCGCACCCTGCTCCGACACAACGCTCCGTCTCGCAAGAGCGTTGGTTGGCATTTTTCAACAGCGTCGTGTACAACAGCCTGACACCACTTTATAATAGCATTGATTGGATTACTTTTGGTGCATGGTGGCGGCTGGTGCGTCACGCGCTGGATTATGTGCCTGCTGAGACGGATGTGCTGGAAGTCGGCTTCGGGCCGGGCAAGCTCCAGGTCGAACTGGA
>JAIOHN010000720.1 GCA_019912985.1 Anaerolineae bacterium
CGCGGTGGTGAGGCTCTGGACATGCTTCAGGCCATGAACACCGGTCACGATGGCTCGTTGACCACCGCGCACTCCAACAGCCCGCGCGATACCCTGGCCCGTCTGGAAGTGATGTGCCTGATGGCGGGAATGGACCTCCCGGTTCGAGCAATTCGTGAGCAGGTCGCCAGCGCTGTGGACATGATCTGCCACCAGGACCGTATGCGTGATGGTTCGCGTAAGGTGGTAAAAGTCACCGAAGTCCAGGGCATGGAAGGCGAAATCATTACGATGTCGGACATTTTCGAATTTGAACAAACCGGTATCGAGAGTGGCAAGATTATTGGCCGCATCCGCCCAACGGGGCTGCGTCCGAAATTTATTGACCGCATTGAGGCTTCAGGTATCCATCTGCCGCCTTCAGTGTTTGGTATAGGACGTTCCTACTAGCCAGCATGTAAAGAAGGGCGTGCTGCTTGACGCCCTTCCCTGATAACCATACAATGAGAAGCAAGAAACTGGGCCTGGAGGGGAAATGGAAGTAGCAATCCTAGCTGGTGCTGCGATCTTAGCTTTACTGGTGTTAATTATTGGTATTCGCAGCGTACGTGCAGACCGTGATGTGTTGGAAGAACGCCTCGGACGCTACGAAGAAAGTAATTATCAATCCTTCCTCGATATTGATGAATCTGAACTTGACCTGGAAGAAAAGAAACCGGATAGCGCTTTAGAGAAAGCCATCGACAAAGCGATTGCAGGGCGTCCGTTTGCCCAAAAATGGCGGCAGCAGTTGGCACGCGCCGACATTAAACTGACGGTTGCGGAATTTGCTGCCCTCCATATCATCTCCATGATTCTATTCTTTTTAATTGGTTATTTCATCATTTTTGGTCAGCAGCTTGTACCAGCCATTGTTGCTGGTTTTGTAGGGTTATTCGCGCCGCGTCTGTACGTGGCGCGCGCCACATCAAAACGCCTGCATGAGTTCGAGCAGCAGCTCCCTGACACACTCGGAATGTGGGTCAATGCACTTCGAGCCGGTTATAGCGTGTTGCAAGCGATGGAAGCCATCTCTCGTGATGCTCCAGACCCCACATCGGTCGAGTTTAAACGTGTGGTGCAGGAAGCCAGCCTGGGCATTGACCTCAATGACGCGCTTCAGCATCTGCTTGACCGCGTAGAGAGTGAAGACCTTGATCTCGTCATCACGGCTGTGAATATCCAGCGCGAAGTAGGTGGTAATCTGGCCGAAATTCTGGAAATCATCAGCCATACCATCCGCGAGCGAATCAAGCTGAAAGGCGAAATTCGGGTGTTGACCGCTCAGGGACGTATCACTGGCTATCTCATTAGCTTTCTGCCGATCATCCTGGCGCTGTTCCTGTACACGATTAACCCCACTTATATGGGACATCTGTTTGAAAATCGCACTTGTGGGTGGCCGCTGCTGGGTATTGGGTTAACCTTAATTGGCATCGGTGCGACCATGGTTCAGAAAATCGTTCAGATTGATATTTAACAGAAAGTCGCTGTAATGAATCTGTTAATCCCTCTCATCGTCGTCGCAGGGTTATCCATCGTCGCAGGACTGGTATATGTCGGCCTACGCGATGACCGCAGCCGTGACCCACTCCAGGAGCGGTTGGCACAGTTTGGCGAACGTGAAGTCCCGCAGACACTGGAAGAAATCGAGCTCTCGCTTTCATTCCGAGATCGTATTCTGATTCCACTGCTGCGTCGCATCGCTTCTGTGACCGTTCGGTTCACGCCGGAGAAACAGGTCGCTGAGATGCGCCGCCTTTTGGAACTGGCCGGGCTTTCCGGTTCGTTGGAACCAACCACCTTTTTGGCGCTGCGCATCGTGGCCACTGTGGGCCTCACCTTGTTATCGTTCCTCCTGTTCTTCGTGCTAACCGCCAATACCCCGCCCCTACAAGCGGTTTTATACACGCTTGGCGCAGCGGCCCTGGGTTATTTCTTCCCCCTACTGTGGATTAGGAGCAAGATCAACCGGCGTCAAGACAACATTTTGAAGGCTCTACCAGATGCCCTTGACCTGTTGGTGATTTGTGTTGATGCTGGTCTCGGCTTCGACATGGCAATGGGCAAAGTGTATGACAAATGGGAGAACGACCTGGCAATCGCGTTTGGCCGTGTTTTGCGCGAAATTCAGCTCGGTAAATCCCGTCGTGAGGCGCTGCGCGATATGTCCAGCCGAATGGAAGTAGCGGATGTGACCAGTTTCATCGCCGCAATCATCCAAGCAGACAGCCTTGGTGTTAGCATGTCTACCATTCTACGAGTGCAGTCTGACCAGATGCGTGTAAAACGCCGCCAGCGTGCCCAGGAAAAAGCTCATCAGGCACCAGTCAAGATGATGATCCCAATGGTGCTGCTTATCTTTCCGTCGCTTTGGATCGTGTTGCTGGGTCCAGCAGCGATCATTCTCTTTTCTAGCCCACCACCAGGATTTTAACGACCAGAACCCGCTTACCCTTATCCGACAAATCGCTGCCAAAGAGGAGCAAAGATGCCGGGTAAACAACTGAACTACGATGATTATCAGGAAGCCCAGGATGCGACTGGGCTTCTTGCGTCTTATTCCCGTCCCTGGAAAAACTGGCTGCAATGGGGGCTGGAGTTGCTCTTTCCGCCACGCTGCGTGGGCTGTGGCCGGGTGGATACCAACTGGTGTACACAATGCCAACAGGAGCTCGATCGCCAACCCGTGGACGAGGCGATTCGGCAGCATCCGCCATTGGAAGCAGTCGCCACGACTGCTGTCCATGAGGACATCATCCAGCGATTAATATGGAATTTAAAGTACGAGAATGGTGTGGTACTGGCTAACCCTTTGGCCGAGCGCATGACTACCCGTTTACAGGCACTAAACTGGACATTTGATATGATTGTACCCGTGCCGTTGCACACTATACGTCTGAGCGAACGAGGCTATAATCAATCACAAATACTGGCGGAAAATATCGCACAACAACTTGATAAGCCCTGTTGTGTGACTGCACTATCCCGTCAGCGGTATACACAGGCTCAGGTCGGGCTTAACGCACAAGAACGGCAAGTCAACATGCAAGCAGCGTTCACTGCCGATCCGCAAGTAGTAGCCAACCAGACACTTCTTCTCATTGACGATGTTTTTACAACAGGAGCAACGCTCGGTGCCTGTGCCCAGGCAGCCGTTAACGCGGGCGCACAAGCTGTTTATGGCTTGACGCTTAGTTCGGCACGAGCTTAATTCTTACTATCTACGAAGGAGTACATTGTATGGACGTGATCATTCAGGCACACAATCTGAAAGTCAACGCCGCCATCGAGGAATACGCCAGGAGGAAGGTCGGTAAGCTTGATCGCTACTTACCCAATATTCAGGATGTACGGATCGATCTCGCCCATGAAAACACACGGCGCGGAAGCAATCTCGTTTCCGCGCAGATCACCGTTCGCCATAAACGTGGCGCGATCCTCCGTGCAGAAGAAAAATCGGCTGGCGAAATTAACACAGCCATCGATTCTGCTGTAGACAAAATGTACCGACGTATTCAGCGTTTTAAAGGCAAACGCAGCCGTAAGGGACGTGAGCGTTTCATCGCGACCATTGAAGAGCTGGACATCGCGGAAGATATTCCAGATGTTGAAGAATATGTAGATGAGTATGTCGGGGAGGAAGTCGAAACCACTGCTGAACCGGAAACCCCCGTGAGTCTGATTGACCGACGTAAGGTGATTGAACTTACTCCTATGACCGAGCATGAGGCGATTGAGCAGATGGAACTTCTCGGCCATACCTTTTTTGTCTTCTTCAATATGGAAGCCAGCGCCGTAAACATCCTCTACCGCCGCGAACATGGCGGGTATGGGATCCTTATCCCTAGCGCCCCATAAATCGTGTATTTGCCGGGGGGATTATCCCCCCGGTTCTCCCTTGCTCCGCATCTGTTGTAACAGTCGATACTTTTTATACTCGTACCAGGCCAACAGCACACTCAGCCGAAGCCCGTGAAAGCCATCACGATAGCCTTTTAGGGCTACAAAGCGCCACCAGAACTGTCGCCACGGTTGCAAAATGAAGTTTCTGAGTTTTGGTCGCACACCCTGCTCGTAGAGGATGCGGGCATCATACTCGCTATATTGTGCCTGCTTGCGATGAAACTGCTCAATATCCTGGTAATTATAATGGACCAGTGGATGCTTAAGGGTGCCTTCAGGGCCATCCAGCAAAACCAGCTCATGCACCTGCCGTTGAGGGTCATAGTGTGCTTTGCCCACCCGCAGCAGCCGTGTTTGATAATCGGGATACCACCCGGCCCATAGTGTCAATTTGCCAAACAAATAGTTGTGCCGGGGTACCCGCCAGCCTGCATAATCTGGCTCTTGAATCACCTCTAAAATCTCGGCAGCCAGATCCACAGGGACCCGTTCATCGGCGTCTACGAATAACACCCAATCCGTAGAATCTGACACTGCGTGAAGCGCTGCATTGCGCTGGCTGGCATAATTGAGGAAAGCATGCTGGATCACTCGCGCGCCATTTGCTGATGCCAATGAAACCGTCCGGTCATCACTGTAGGAGTCAAAAACGAGCACTTCATCGGTAAACCACAGACTTTGAATGCAGTCTACGATATGCTCTTCTTCGTTTCGCGTTAAAACAATCCCGGTCAGGTTGCTCATGTGCGCCCCAAAGCAATTTGCTCCACCTGCCGGTAGGCATCTTTCACTGCTTGCGAGGCTGTTTCTTGCTGACGTTTACGACGCATACCTACAGCGATCAGCAACCGTGCCAACCACCATTTCCAGACAGGCAAATGCTTTTTATACAATCGCAGACGGCTTGACCACAGATTCAGCACACTTTGCGGACGAACCTGCCCGGTGCTCTGCCCACTTAGATGCACCACATGCGCAGCAGGCACACATTGCACGCGCCAGCCAGCTTTATGGATACGCCACGCCCAGTCAATCTCCTCACAATACATAAAGAACTGCTCGTCAAACATGCCCGTCTGCAAAATCACTTCGCGCCGCAGCATCATGGTTGCACCTAACGGAAAGTCAATCTCAAATGGCGTTTTTCGCGCATACCACTCACGTGGATAGCGTCCATTGAAGCGGCTTTCATAGAGACGACCTGGCGTGGGAAAGAATTCCACCCAGAGCTGGCGCAGCCCAGGAAAAGCAAAGGCACCATGCTGAAAACTGCCATCCTCATAAGTCAGGTTTGCCCCCACCAGTCCCACACCGGCATCGGCCATTAGCGCATCAAACAAAGCACGAGTCGCCCCCGGTTGTGTGATCGTATCCGGGTTGAGCAAATACACAGCCTCCGGAAGATCAGACGCATCATGCCCGCCCTCAAAGCCAAGTGCTTTCATCCCCAGGTTATTGGCACCGCCAAAACCCAGATTTTCTGCACTGGCAATCACCCTGACTTCTGGAAACCGCTGCTTGATCGCGTCTACAGTACCATCTGTCGAAGCGCTATCGACGACCACTACTTCCGTGCCAAGGTTGGAACTTTCTAAATCACGAAGTAGGCTGCCAATCGCTTCCAGCGCCAGCTCGCGCACATTCCACGTGACAAAAATAACCACCAGATCGGACATCAATTACCCAGCAGCGCGAAATCCAACCCGGTACTTTCAAGAAAGTCGGAAAGCAGATCGAAATCTTCCGGCGTGGCACGTACTAAAT
>JAIOHN010000074.1 GCA_019912985.1 Anaerolineae bacterium
GTATCGTAGGGGACTTCCTGGGCGCTCACCCATGCGCCGCCAGTCGGCTCATACAGCACAGGTGCTGAGCTGATCGTCTTGCACACATCCACAATCCGCTCGAAATAATCATTATCCCAGTCAGAAAATGCGTCGGTCACATGCTGGCGTCCGTTGACATTCAGCGATAACTGCTCATATGTTGGTTTGACATCACTCGGCGGCTGCTGGGCCGCCCGCGCATCAAACGTGTAAATGCGCTCTACGACCGTGAGGTAAGAGACAAAATTCTGTACTTGCTCGTCGCTCACCTTATCCCACAACACCTGCACGTTAAAATCACCCAGGTCATTGGTCCACACCACGCGGTTATCCCCATAGACCGTACACAATGGGATTTCATTGCGCGTCAGAAATTCGCTTCCCTGGTTCCCCCCCATGACATCCGCTCGAAACACAACCGTCTGTGGGCTGCGATCCCAACTGATAACCCCGCCGGATGCTGTTTCACCGCCTGCAGGCGCGCCGCTGTCACAGGCCGCCAGCAGCAAAATTAATCCGATCAGCAAACGTCGCATAGCGCTTCCTTTTGCATTCGATTCCCTCTTGCATTGTAGTACAAGGCGGGTAGTGGAGATAGTGAAGATGCCTTACGCTTGCGTCACCTCATGGGTGATATGATAATGACAGATAGAACGGAAGGAACTAGGCAGGACCGTATGGCAAACGAAAAACTGGCGGCGGTGCGCTCCCTGATTAATCAGAAGCGCTACAGCGAAGCACGAGCCATTCTGGAAACCATTGAGGATGACCCGATGGCTCAAAAATTACTGGCCCAGATCAATCGAAAATCACCTCGCAGCCGCCCTCGACGCAGTGGTGGTGGCCTGCTTGGCTATCTCGCGGCCATACTCATCAGCGCCGTGATCACGACACTGCTTATTGCCGTGCTGGTGATCGTAACTGCGCCTTCTCGTGGTGAAACGATTCAGTTCGCAGTTGCCGATAACCCCTCTCCAACGCCTGCTTCCACGCCGACCACCACACCCACATCACTGCCCACCGTCACCATTGGCGTGGTGGCATCCGGCCAGAATGTCAATTTGCGCGGCGGCCCAGGCACCAACTTCGAGTTGATTGATTCAGTCCCCCCTGGCACCGAGGCGCTTGTGCTCGAAACCAGCGAGGATGGTCAATGGTATAACGTGCGCCTCTCGGATGGCACCGAAGGCTGGATGTTCGCGAACCTGCTGGAATTAGCCGATGCCACGGTCACCCCCAACACAGGTGGCGCGGTCGCCAGCGTCCCGTCCGCAACGCCGGAGCCAACCTGCACACCAGAGGAAGCTCAGGCCTGGTGGGATGCCTATCCACTCTATCTACAGGCGAATTACGTCATTCTGGCCGCCAGCGGGAGTGAGCAGCCGAACTTTGATCTCCTGTTCGACACCATCGACAATCATTGGACGGAATTCCGCGAGTCTGATTATCCTTCGTGCGTGGAAGCCGTTTATCAGGACGTGCTTGACGGCATGGATACCATCTGGTCGGCACTCCAGGCTTATGAAAACGGCAATACCTCAACTGCCGAGAACCGTGCCGAGACGGCGCGCAGCGAATCCTTCGCACCCGCGCTGGAACGCCTGTCGCAGCTCGGTGTGGAAACACCGACCACCGACTGCGGCGCGGAATTCTGGTACGCGATTGTCAAACCTGGATACGAGTCCACGCAGTCCTTTATCGATGAGTTGGATCTTGCCGCCGCTGGCAGCGACACCATTCGGACAGGCGTTTTCCGCTTGCAGGAAATCCGCCGCGATGTGGCCGATTTCTACGCGCCGCTGTGTACCACCAATGCGCGTGACAGCCTGCTGGCGCTGATTGATAGCACCGTTGAGGCCTACCGCGCCGTTTACGATGGCAACAGCAGTAATGCCCAGGCAGCGCTGGCGAATGTGACTATTCAGCATAATGCTTTCCGAGAAGAACTGACGCGCCTCGGTATACAAACTTAGCCGCTTTGCTATAATCGGAGCGTCCATTGCCCGTTTAACAGGAATGCGTTCCATGAAAGTTGCCGTATTCAGCACCGAGAAATACGACCGTCAGTTTTTTGATGCCGCCAATGTCCATTTTGGACACGAGTTGTTTTATCTGGAACCGCATCTCAACATCCACACAGTCGCGCTGGCGCAGGATTTTCCGGCGGTGTGCGCCTTCGTGAACGACGACCTGGACGCCGCTGTGATCGAGAAGCTGGCAAAGCATGGCACGCGCCTCATCGCCCTGCGCAGTGCCGGTTTTAACCATGTCGATATTCAGACCGCCCATGATCGCGGCCTGACCGTGGTTCGTGTCCCGGCGTACTCACCCTACGCTGTCGCCGAGCACACCATCGGCCTGCTGCTGACCGTAAATCGCAAATTTCATCGCGCTTTCAATCGTGTGCGCGAAGGCAATTTCTCGCTCGAAGGATTGCTTGGGTTTGATATTCACGGCCTTACCGTTGGCATCATCGGCACCGGCAAGATCGGCATGTGTGTCGCCAGCATTCTTAAAGGCTTTGGCTGCAAGCTGCTGGCCTACGATGTCTATCCAAACCCGGAAGCCGCCCAGTTCGGCATGGACTACGTCTCGCTGGATGAGCTGTTCGCCCGCTCAGATATTATTACGCTGCACTGTCCACTCACGCCCGATACCTATCACCTCATTGACCAGGAAACCCTGTCGAAAATGAAAGATGGCGTGGTGCTGCTCAACACCAGTCGCGGTGGTCTGATTAACACTCTTGACGTGATTGAAGCACTCAAATCGGGAAAAGTCGGTTGTCTCGGCCTCGATGTCTATGAGGAAGAAGCCGACCTGTTCTTCGAGGATTTATCCAGCACCGTCATTCAGGATGATGTGTTCGCCCGGCTGCTCACTTTTCCCAACGTGGTCATTACCGGTCATCAAGCCTTCTTCACCCGCAACGCCCTCTATTCCATCAGCGAAACCACGCTGGCGAACATCACCGAATTTGAGCAAACCGGCACTTCCGAAAATCGGGTCACCATCGATATGGTGCGCTAATCGCCAAAAATCGCCTGGGCTTCAACCGTACCTAAAAGCGGCGACTCAAATATCTCATTCTGTGCATAAACATTGACCAGCACAAACGCATGGTTTACATGCTGCCAGACTTCGATGAGACGTTCAGTGGGGTTGATAATCCAGTATTCCCGCACGCCAAAGCGCTCGTACAGCCGGAATTTGACACGCTTGTCTTGCCAGGCGGAACCGGGCGATAAAACTTCAATAATGAAGTCAGGAGGGCCGCTCAGCCGTTTTTCGCCAACCTCACACTGACTTTCCGGCGCAATCCACATGACATCGGGCTGGAGTACATTCGCCTCATCCAGATGCACATCCAGCGGCGCGATAAACACGCGTCCGCCTAAGGTTTTTGCTTTCTGTTTGATGACGACCGCGCTGCTAAGCACCACATCCTGATGTTCCGGTACAGGAGAAGGCATTTGAATAACCTCACCATCGATGAGTTCACAGGGCAAATTGCTTTCCGGCAATTCAAAGAACTCGGCTGCGGTCATATGTATTTGAACAGCCATCATCTCTCCTCAATTGCTTTTTGCCTATTATGCCATAAAACTACACAGTCCCAGCGCCCTTATTCTGGAATGGATTGAAAGAGCTGGAAATGCAGGCAATTTCCAGCTCTCATTGAAGGCTACACCGTCACGTTGTAGAGCGCGCTTGCCACACTCCCATCGAAATTCACGAAAGCCAGCCGCACCGTTGCCGTCAGTTGGTAAGAGTCATAGTACGGCAGGTAATCCACATTCACCGCGATACGGCGGCGATACCCCACGAACCAGCCCGGGCGATACACGCACAGCGCGGTGCCTTTGGTGTTATTGGCCGGTGTGGTGCTGACCTTGCCGTCCGCTTCCGTCAGCGGCATCTCGGAGCTGACCACCACCGGCGCGCCATCCATGAAACCGATTTGCCCGGTCATAGCGGTTGCCAGCGCCCCGGCTTTGTCCATGGTCAGGAATTCACTCAGCGCCAATAACTTGGCATAAGTCCCACCATCGACAATCCAGGCGAGATCATTCGGCCTGCTGGAATAACGGCTGGGCATGGTGAAGCGCGCTGACCGCAGCTTGGTGAGATCGGGCGCGGCCCCGGCACTGACCGCGTTAGCGGTGGTCGTCACCAGCGGCAGATGGCGCAGGCCATCAAACGCCAGATAGCGCGAATTAGCCGCCGGGCTGCCATCATCCGAGTTGATATTGCCGGTCGAAGTGCTGGTCGTATCGCCATTGAGCAGCACATGGTCGATAC
>JAIOHN010000075.1 GCA_019912985.1 Anaerolineae bacterium
GGGTACGCTAACCGCCAACCGCATCAATTTCAGCAGCGTTTATCCAGTTGGCATTGATGAGAACGAGCTGCATCGGGTACTCGGCATTTTCGCCAGCAGTGCATCCGTCACCAACAAAACCAGCGAAGCGTTGAATGCTGGCTTGGGCGAAGCTCCTCAGCAAGTTAACGACGAAGTGCCATTCTCGTCCGCCCGTAAGTGGAGCGCACTGGCGTTTGATCTGCCTACCATCAAAGGCACCTATGTCCTGGGAGCTAAGGAAATGCTGGCGGAGTATATGGATATTCCGGCCAAAGCTCAGGCACAGATTGAGCAGTGGTCTGACCAAGGCCTGCGTGTGCTGGTGTTTGGTCATAATGCAGAAACAACCACCTTGCATAATGCAGACGATGAGCCGCAGCTACCACCACTGACACTCCTTGGAGTGGTCTGTTTCAGCGATGAACTGCGGCCTTATCTCAAAGAATCACTGGTGGAATTTGCAAATGCCGGCATCAATCTGAAGATTATCTCCGGAGATAATCCGCAAACGGTTGCAGCACTGGCGACCCAGGCCGGACTTCCCGGCGATCTCAAATACATCGCCGGGCCGGAGCTCAACAAGCTATCTGACGCGCAGTTCCTGCAGGTCGCCGAGGAGACAACCGTTTTCGGGCGTATTACCCCAGACCAGAAGGAAAAGCTGGTGGATGCCTTGCGCCAACAGGGCCATTATGTCGCCATGATTGGTGATGGCGTGAACGATGTGTTATCGCTCAAGAAAGCCAACCTTGGCATCGCGATGGAGAGCGGCAGTTCAGCCACCCGCGCTGTCGCCGATATGATCCTCTTGAAAGACTCGTTCAGCGCCCTGCCCCCAGCTTTCACTGAAGGACAACGCATCGTCAACGGCATGAAAGACATTATGCGCCTGTTCCTGACGCGGGTGCTTTATTCGGCACTGTTGATTATCGCCGTGAGCATTATTGGCCTGGGTTTCCCCTTCATTCCGAAGCAAAATTCGCTGCTGGTCTTCCTCACCGTCGGCATTCCCACTTTTGGTCTGGCTGTCTGGGCGCGCCCTGGGCCACTGCCGAAACATGGCCTGCTGCGAGAGATCGCACACTTTGTCTTTCCCGCATCAATCTCGATCTTTGTCTTTGGCGTGCTGGTTTACCTGATCACGTTCATCGGCGGACTTGTGTACAGTAATGCTTTAAATATCAATATCACACCGGATGTCATTGCCAGCTTTGAGGAATACGCCGGAATCGACTACACACTTGCCACAACCGAAGATTACCAGATTGAGGTTGCGCATCTGAGCGCACAAACGGCGCTAACGGCGTTTACCTGCTTCGCCGGGCTGCTGCTGATCGTATTTGTCGAGCCACCTTCACGCTACTTTGTCGGCGGTGATGAGTATAGCGGTGATATTCGCCCAACCCTCATCGCAGGTCTGATGCTGCTCATCTATCTGTTGGTACTGGCAGTTGAGCCACTGCGAAGATTTTTTGAGATTATCGAGTTGCCACTATTGGCCTATGTAGCCATTGCGTTGACCACAGTCATCTGGATGATGGTTTTACGAATTGCGTGGCGGCAGCAGTGGCTTCAGCGATTCCTTCAGGTCGATCTCAATTGATCGCAATAGCTGCCCAGTAGGTAGATGGTCACGAAGCAACTTTTACATTGGCACGGAGATGATATAATCGCTGTCATGGAAATCTACCGGAGCAAATGATGATGCGATATATGCGCTTAGGCATCCTGCTGGTCATTTTGATCGTGACAGGCAGTCTGTTAGTGACCGCCCAGGACGGTGAACGACTGAATAACCCCGGCCTGGAAGAAGGTTCTTTTGGCCCTTACACCACACGTCGTGGCGGCGAATTCCCAATCTACTTACCGCCAAGCTGGAATGTGTGGCTGGCTGCTTCTACCGGCGAATTCCTGAACCGGGGCGAACGTACCACTATCAACCCTCACCCCGGTCCTGGTCCGGACCCGCGCCAGGGAACACGAGCGTTGAGCATCGATTGCGGCTTTGTTACCTGTACAGTGGCGATCTACCAACAGGTGCCAGTGTCGCCTGATAACAACATTCAGGCCAGTGCCTGGGCGCAGGTCAAAGCCTGTAATCCAGCACCAAATGCCGAATCCTGTGGTTCAGCCGTGGAGTCAGGCTCACAGACCCGCATCGGCATTGATCCGAATGGCGGCACCGATCCAAATGACAGCGATATTGTCTGGTCAGGATTCGTACAGCCGCACGACCGATGGGAGCAAATGAGTGTCAGCGCGACCACGACCGGCACAACTGCCACATTATTCCTGTATTCAACACAGGCGAACACCGCCAACATCAACAAAACATATTGGGATCAAGTCAGCCTGACTGGCGGTGGACAGGGTGGCAGCGCAGCCACCAACGTGCCACCTACACCAACCCCCATTCCCGAAGTGCCGTTCGTCGTTCCACAAAACGAACGTCCTGATGGTTCGATTGTGCATACAGTGAGATCAGGCGATACGCTTGACAGCATTGCCTACGCCTACCAGACTTCACGCGCAGACCTACTGGAATTGAATCCGGCTATTCGCGGTAATGGTGGTTATTTGCAGATCGGACAGGAAGTATTAGTACGTCCCGCGCAGGAGCAGCAACCTACAGCTACCCCAGAGACGGTAGAGCCACCTGCCGAGACCACTCCCGAGACAGCACCGCCAGAGGATTCGGCACCTGTCGAAGTTTCCAGCCCATCAATTAACCCCGGTGGAGATTTGCTGGCAAGCATTGTGC
>JAIOHN010000721.1 GCA_019912985.1 Anaerolineae bacterium
GTCCATATCATCCGCTGGTGTTATGGGCATTTGTGAAAATGTTAGCAAGTCTGGTGATCAAGGGAGGGGCTAAGCATGGACGAAAATCAGCGTAAGTTGCTGGAAGAGAAGCACACGATCATCTTACCGGATGATATTGACCATGATACGTATCAATTCATGCTGGAAGCGCTGATGGAGCATCCGGGGCGGGTGAAGCTGTACTGCAATGGAGACGGCGGTTCGGCGCGGGATGCACTGGCGATTGTGGACCTGATTCAGCAGCATGGCGACGTGGTGGGGCTGCTGGTGGGTATGGCGGTCTCCAGTCATGTCACGGTCTGGGCAAGCTGCAAAACGCGGTATATCTCGCCTAACGGCGGCATCGGAGTACATCGGGTGGCGTCACGGCAGACGGATAGCCTGCTGGATGCACACCGGGCGCAACTGATCGCGGAAGAGTACGGGTATATTGAGGATCGCGTTGCGCGGATTTACTCGGCTGCGAGCTGCCTGAATACTGAGAAGTGGGTGGGCATTCTCAACCAGGCGGGGAGTGATTGGTATGCGTGGTATGGGGCGGATTACCTCATCAACGTGCTGGAGATGGCGCGGCCACTCAGCGAGTTCGTAGACGGGTATAAGGCGGCGCGGGGTGTGCTGGCCCCTGGGAAAGCTCGCTTGGTATCTGGTGGGGAGTTGGCACCGGAGATGTATTCAGTAGGGGACGGGGTTGTCAGGCCAGATCCACGGGTGCAATGGCATCCATTTGAAAAACGTCTCATCACTGATGAGCAAATTGAGCTTTTGCAACGGCTTGGTTATCGTGTGAGAGATACAGGAGATCAAGCAACTGTTGTGGGGCGGTATTTTGATACTGAGCGTCTTATCAATGGCGATAGCGATAATGGGGCTATTATCCCTATTGCGCACTCGCACATTGCGACTGATGCCTGGGTGAAAGCGTGGCAGCATGCGCTTGATCAAGGACTGGTCAAAAGCGAATGAGTTCCGATAAGAGCTGTTCTGTGGGGTGAGTGGGTGAGCATGTCTAAGACTATTCGAGATCGTGATGTGGCTGAGGCTAAAAAGCTCAGAGATGATGACGGGATATGGGGCTTAATAGGCAGTAAAAAAAGACGTTTGAACAAACTAAATGATATGCTGGCGTGGTATGAGACCGACGAACCCCGGACGGTTTATAAGTTGCACGGGGGCGGATGGCCTGATGGCGGCGTCCTGTATGAGTCCCGCGAAGAGGCGGAAGTGGGGCGGGATGATTGTCTGGATAACTGTCCAGGCAGCTATGAGGATTGTCAAGAGGACTGCGGGATTATTGATGAGATCATTATGACGGGTCGCGAGTATGGCAATCTACCATACCTGGTTCATTTTGATGATGAATGAGTCTTGAACAGGAATTCGCGGCGGGGTTATTTGAGGGGGTGTTTGGGGAGCCTGCTCCGGCGCTGATCCCGTGGACGCAATGGGCGATTGAGGTCCATGACAATGATGGCAGTCAACCGCTTTATGATTTCGATGCGGTGAAGGGCAGCCTTCACCTGTACTTACATGCGGGGCAGAAACGCGCCTGGGAGAGCCAAGCGCGTTTTGTGTTTATGATCGCCGGGAAGCAGAGCGGGAAGACCGTCTTCGGGCCGGTGGAGCTTTTCAGGGCTATCCAGCAGTTGGGCGGCGGGGATTATCTGGCGATCAGTGCGACGTTTGACCTGTTCAAACTCAAGATGCTGCCTGCCATCAAAGAGCTGTTCGTGAATGTGCTCAAGATTGGGCGGTACTGGGCCGGGGATCGCATTCTGGAACTGATGAACCCGGAGACGGGTGAATTCGGGGCCACGTACAGCAGCGACCATGAGAAGATGTGGGCGCGGGTAATTCTGCGCAGTGCCGACAGCGAAGAGGGGATGCAAAGCGCCTCGGCAAAGTGGGCGTGGCTGGATGAACCGGGGCTGTATGATGCGGATGTGTGGAAGGATGTGCGTGGGCGGCTCTCGCTCAGCCGTGGCGGGGTGTTGGGGACGACGACGCCGTATGACCTGGGCTGGCTGAAGCAGCAGATTTATGATCCGTGGGCGAAGAACGAGACTGATGAGATCGACGTGATCCAGTTTTCATCCAAGCTATCACCATTCTTCAGTGAGGAAGAGTATCAGAGCCTGCAAACTTCGATGCAGAGCTGGCAGTTTCGCATGGATTATGATGCGGAATTCGAGCGACCACCGGCGGCAATCTATGAAGCGTTTGTGGATGATCTGCGGGAGAATGGCGGGCATAAGTGCAAGCGGTTTATGGTGCCAAAGCAACTGCCACGGATGACGGCGGTGGACCCGGGCATTGTGAATCCGGGCAAGCTGTGGGTGGCCTATGATGCGGCGGAAGATGTGTATTACGTCTACCGGGCGGAGAAAGGCGGGGAGCGCCTGACCAGTGTGGAGCATGGTCAACGGGACGTGAAACTGGCGAAAGACCTGGAAGAGCGCGTTATCTGGTGGGCTGTGGGTGCAAAATCGGAGAAATACTGGCGTGACGATTACAAGAAAGCCGGGGCGCAGAATGTACGGGAGCCAGATACCAGCGATGTTGAGGAAGGAATCAACCGGGTGACACAGCTTTTCAAAGAGCACCGGCTGATTATCTTCGATGATCTCACCGATCTAATCGATGAACTACTGCGGTATGCGCGGGTGATCAAAAACGGCGACGTCACAAAAGAGATCAAGGATAAGAACACGTTCCACCTGCTGGACGCCTTGCGATATTTCGCGGTGCAGGTGGTGAAGAAGCGGACGAAAGCACGCACAAGCTCGGGAGCAGAGCACTATGCTTGAACAGATTGCAGCGATATTGATGGATCAGGGACTGGTCGCCATCACCTGGGCCGGGCAGATGTCCACCCGTGGCGAGCTGGTAAAGCTCTACCGGCAGTATTACGAGGGTGAGCACCGGATGAAGCTCACCAGCGAAATGAAAAAGATGATGCAGATTACCGATTCTCCCATGGACCGGTATAACGCCAATTACTGCGAGATGGTCATCTCTTCAATGGCGGATCGGCTGGAAGTGGACACGATCGAAGCGACGGAGGCGGTTGAGAGTGACACGAAGCCCGGTCAGACGTGGGTGGATGATGTCCTGAAGGCGAACCGCTTTGACGGCTTGCAGATTGACGTGCGGGAGGCCGTGCTACGCGATGGCGAGACGTTCGTCATGGTGCAGTATGATGACAATGCCAAGCGGGTGATCCTGGCGCATGAGCTGGCGTGGGATGGTGACTGCGGCGTGATGGTCATCAAGGACCGCATGGGGCGGGAGATCGTGGCCGGGGTGAAGGTGTGGTATGAGGGCGAATTCAGGCGCGTGAATATCTATTATCGGAACTCAATCGCCAAATACAATGAGCAGATGGTTGAGGTCACGGACCCGAATACGAATGAGACCACCCAGGAACTGAAACTCAAGATGATGGGTGATGGCCCAGAGGATACCACCCGCGATAATGAGGAACCGGGCGTTCCGATCATCCAATTCACGAATAAGAGCAAGCAGGGCAGCAGCGAACTGGTGAACGTGATCCCGCTGCAAGACAGCCTCAACAGCACGCTCATCAGCGCGGTGATGAATGCGCTGCTCACGGCGTTCTCTATCCTGTTCGCGAAAGGGTTCAAACCACCCGCCGGACTCACACCGGGCATGATCATCCACGCTTACATCAAAGATGAGAACGATAACCCGTATTTCAGCGATGTGCGTGATGAGGCAGAAGCGGCGGCGGCGCTGATGGATACCTACAGCCTGGAACGAATTCAACCGGGTGAGGTTGGACCGTTGATTGACCAGTGCGAATTTCTGATTAAGCAGATCGGGGTGGTGAGTTTTACGCCAGTTCCCGGGCTGATGGGTGGGGATTCGCAAAGTGGGGAAGCGCTGCAAGAGCGGCGGGT
>JAIOHN010000722.1 GCA_019912985.1 Anaerolineae bacterium
GGTAATGTGATCCTCGTGGTTGCTAACCTCATGCCGCAGTACGCGGGCGAGTTCGAGGTGAGTAACCATGGCCTCGATGACGGCACCTGGCACGAATCCAACTTCAATTACGATGTACAGGTTGAGGGTGGCCGTTTGGTGGATACCCTGGCCGAAAGCGAAGCCAAGATTTATATCAAGTGCAGTTGAAAGGAAAAATCATGAGCGCCAAACAACTCGGTTTACTGCTTGTACTGCTGGTCACACTGTTGACCACAACCGCTGTCCTGGCTCAGGAAACGCCCCTGCCGCCAACGCCTGCAGGCGATGTCGAGGATGTCGCTGAAGGATTGGTCGATCTGACGGTGGGGGCGGCAGAAGGCACCGCCGTGACCCTGGATAGCTTCCTGGCCCGCCTGATCTCTGCCCCACAGACGCCGTTGGTGCGCATTCTGTTCATCCTCGGCGGGGTCATTCTGCTGGTAGCTGGGTGGCGCGTCTATGATTTTATTGTCATCATCGCCGGTTTCCTGATCGGTGCATCCATTGCCGTATCATTGGTCGGGACTGACAATACCTTCCTGGTGATCGCGGCGCTGTTGATTGGCGGGTTGATCGGGGCGGCGCTCGGTATTTTCCTCTATTATGTCGCTGTCTTTGTGATCGGTGCCTACATTGGCATCCTGATTACCAATGCGATCGCATCCGCGCTTGCCTTGACTCCCATATCTCCGGTCATCCTGTTGATCGGCGGCTTGATCGGCGGGTTGGTGTTGATTGGCCTGTCATTTGAATTCCTGGTGCTGCTGTCATCGTTGGTTGGGGCGCAGCTCCTGACATTGGCATTAGGGCTGAACGCGCTGTGGTTGCTGGTCTTCGCCGTGATCGGCATCATCATCCAACTGGCGTTGATTCGCTCGTTCAACTACGACTTTCGCCGGCGGCGACGGGTGCGCTTGTTCCGTCGCTCAACGTAAATTAGGATAGAGAATAGCCATTCTGGTCGATGCGGCGTGTGATCAGAATGGCTATACTGGGATAAGAAAACGGAAAAACAAACGGTAGCATCATGAAGTCTTCAGTGCTTGAATCAACCTGGTTACGCTATCTCAGTGTGGCAGTCTCCACGCTCATTGCGCTGGTGTTATCCGCAGTTTTCTGGAGTGTGGTCCAGGACGCTCCTTTTATCTTCTTCTTCGCGGCTGTGGCTTTCAGTGCCTGGTATGGTGGGTTGTGGCCGGGCATGTTGGCAACTCTGGCGTCTCTCATCCTCGCGGATTACTTTCTCATTGCGCCGCTGCATGCCTTTTCCACACGTCCTACAGAGGTGGTGCTGTTCCTGGTCTTTACGCTGGTGTCACTTTTGATTAGTTGGACTGAGAATCACCGCCGCCAGTCTGAAGCGGCCTATCGGACCGTCCGTGATGAACTCCAGGTGATTTTGAATGGTGTGGTCGATGGGGTGCTGGCACAGGATAAGGATGGTCATGTCATCTTCGCCAACCCTGCCGCCAGTCAGATCCTGGGTTTCGATTCATCACAGGATCTGGTCAATAAGCCAGTCGATGGCATCCACAGCCAATATGAGATGCTGAACGAACAGAATGAAGTCATCCCTTATACCAATTTGCCACGCCAACGGGTGTTTGCAGAAGGCAAACCCGCCAGAGGTGTGATCTTGCTGCGATATTTGAAATCCGGCGAAGAACGCTGGCTGGATTTGCGCTCGGCACCCGTGTTCGATCAAAAGGGCAACGTCC
>JAIOHN010000723.1 GCA_019912985.1 Anaerolineae bacterium
CGATTGAGACGTTGACGCTGTTTGATGGAAAGTGGTTTGTGAACTTTCGTCATGAGTTTTAGCTAACATCATATTATTTACCTAATAGTATTAGATTATTTGATGAATGTCCATTACGGGCTGCATTACAAGTTTTGCAGCCGTTCAGCCGAGTTGAGTAGGAGAGGGTTTCGACTGTTTTACGGGGGCAAGCAGTGGAGAAAGCACAGCCCCTACGCTTGCGGCAGGGGCTGTGAATGCGAAAAATTACATCGCGTCTTCTGACGCCATGGTGTCGTTGTAAGCCAGGATGGTGTAGAAACGGTTCAGTTCACTGCGCAGGGCCGTACACTCGGCTGGTTCATCAGCGATGGTGGCGGGTGCGAGCATTGCCATGTCGTCCATCATGCTGTCATCCATCATCATGGCGGAGGCGAATTCTTCGTCGCTCATCACCATCATGTCGGCCATGCTCTGGCGTTCTGCTTCGTCCATACCCATATCATTGGGCAGCATCATGCTGTCGTCCATCATTGACATCATCGAATCGAACAGTGACGCATACTGGCCGTACTCGAAGTTTGAGAGATCCACGCCCATGTCGTCGCCCATCATCGCCATGTCGTGCACGTTGGCGAAATTGAAGTGCGCTTCCGCGACATACAGGCTCAGAATGAGATCGGAATCACAGGTGACGCCCATCATCATATCATCCTGGGCGCTTACCAGCGGCACAGTAACCGCAATCAACAAGACCATCAATAAAGTGACTACACTCAAACGTTTAAACATGCTCGAAACTCCTCCATAGAAAAATGTCATTGTCCGCGCAGACATTCCTAACCTAGATCAAACATCTTACGAATTCGTGACATACCCTATGCCTGCACCTTAGATTCAGCGGCCCAAGCGCGCGCAAGTTGTTACAATAGAGCGCCTATCGCCCGACCGCACACGGAGTCAAAACCCGATGCCTGCTTTGCACTTTGACCGCTTTTACCGCTATGACGAACTGACCAAGCTGCTGCACGCCTTCGCGGAGGAATATCCGCAGTGGGTGACCTTGCAGAGCATCGGCAAGAGTTATGAAGGCCGTGACATCTGGCTGGTGGCCGTGACCAATCGCGACACCGGACCGGCAGAGGAAAAACCGGCGTTGTGGGTGGATGGCAATATTCACGCCTCGGAAGTATCGCCTTCGAGCACCTGCCTGTATCTGCTCAACACCCTGGTCAATGGCTATGGCAGCGACGAGGACATCACCCGCTGCCTGGATACGCGCGCGTTTTACATCTGCCCGCGCGTGAATCCCGATGGCGCGGAATGGGCGCTGGCCGATCAACCGAAAATCATCCGCTCCAGCACACGACCCCACCCTTACGACGAGGAACCCATCGGCGGGCTGGTCGAAGAAGATATGGACGGCGATGGGCGGATGCTGCAAATGCGTATCGAGGACCCGAACGGGGCATGGAAAGTGCATCCTGATGAGCCGCGCCTGATGGTGCGGCGCGACCCGATTGAAACCGGCGGCACCTATTACCGCCTGCTGCCGGAAGGCCGCATCGAGAATTACGACGGCGTGACGATCTTCGTGCAGCCGGTCAAGGAAGGGCTGGACCTCAATCGTAATTTCCCGGCAGGGTGGCGCTCAGAGAAAGATCAGCCCGGCGCGGGGCCGTATCCCGTCTCGGAGCCGGAGGTGCAGGCGGTGGTCGATTTCATCGCGCGGCACAAGAACATCACAGGTGGCGTCGCATTCCACACCTGGAGCGGGGTGCTGCTGCGTCCCTTTGGCGATAAGTCCGACGACGAGATGGCCGCTGAGGATGTATGGACCTATCAGAAGATCGGCCAGAAGGGGACGGACATCACCGGCTACCCGCATATCTCGATTTTCCATGATTTTCGCTATCATCCCCGGCAGGTGATTTCCGGCGGCTTTGATTGGATTTTCGAGCATTTGGGACTGTATATGTGGGGGGTCGAGATCTGGAGTCCGCAGCGGCAGGCCGGGATTGAGGAATACAAGTTTATCGACTGGTACCGCGAGCACCCGGTCGAGGATGATCTGAAGATGCTGCGCTGGAGCGACGAAAAACTGGAGGGTAAGGGTTATATCGACTGGTATGCCTACGAGCATCCACAGCTCGGCAAGGTGGAACTCGGTGGCTGGGATACGTTGTACGCCTGGCGCAATCCACCGCCGCAGTACCTGGAAGCGGAAATCGCGCGCTTTCCCGAATGGTTGATCTGGCAGTGCCTCATCTCACCACGGCTGGAACTCATCAGTGTGGAGGTGACGCCGCTGGGCGGGAATTATCGTGTGCGGGCAGTGGTGCAGAACACCGGCTGGCTGCCGACCTACGTCTCCAAGCAGGGGTTGAATAAGAAAGTCGTGCGCGGCGTGATCGCAGAGCTGGAATTGCCCGAAGGCGTGACGCTGCACAGCGGCGAACGGCGGGTCGACCTGGGGCAGCTTGAAGGACGGGCTTACAGTGATGTTTCGATCAATCCCGACACGGCGGACGAGACGAAAGATCGCGCTAAGGTGGAGTGGATTATCAGCGGCGCGCCAGGCACCACGCTCAATCTGACGCTCAAGCAGGATCGCGCAGGCGTGGTGCGCTCGACCGTGACGCTGCCGGAGCTGATGTAGGTCCAGGATAGATTTAATACTGGTATTGAGCTATAGAGTTTCTCAGCTCAGAATTGCTTCTCCTGGGCGGGTGAGATCTGGATCGTTATATCACCGAGATTTGGTAAAACATGCTCGAAATGGTGATGAAGATGTTTCTGGAAGTCAGTGACATCGTGAAACGAGACGTCTTCAGCCATGATGATAGCAATCTCGCCATATAAGCGATGTCCAACCCAGCGAAGTTGCAGCCGAGATATATCCTTGACCTCTGGATGTTCCCTGATCGTATCCTCAGCCGCTTGTACCAACCGGGGATCTACCGCGTCCATCAGGCGAAACCACACGGATTTGATCGCATTCCAGGTGATCCCCACAATTGCGATACCAATCACGATGCCAATGATGGGATCAAGAATCGGCAGGCCGACCCAGGCTCCGAAAACCCCGATCAGAACCGCCAGGGAGGTCAAGCCATCAACGCGGGCATGTTGCCCATCAGCCACCATTGCGTCCGAGCCAATTTGTTTCCCCACGCGAATTTGCATCACGGCAACCAACTCGTTTCCGATGAATCCGATCAGGGCGGCGGCTGCCACCCAACCGAGGTTGTCAAGGGGTTGAGGATTGATGAGTTTCTGAACGGCTTCGATCAAAATAAAAGCTGCACTGAACGCGATCGAAATCACAATCAGGATACCGGCGACATCTTCTGCCCGGCCATAACCGTACGTGTAGCGGCGGTTGGCAGCGCGGCGGCTCAAATAAAAAGCGACCAAAAGGGGTATAGAATTAAGTGCATCGCCCAGGATATGGATTGTATCGGCTAAGAGGGCGACACTGCCACTGGCAACATAGATCACCACCTGAATGACTGTCGTTAAACCCAGCGCAAGGAGTGCTAACCAAATAGTGCGAATACCTATATCGTTATCGTGAATCGCACTATCCCCGGCTAAACGCGTATGGCTGTGATCATGACTGAATCCAGGCAGGTGAAGGGCTGCCCCTATCAGATTAATAAGACCATCGTCATGGGAATGAGAATGATCTGTATGGTGGTGGTCATGGTCGTGATTGTGATCATGGGTATGAACTTCAGTCATTTTATATCCTAATCAGAGGTGTGGGCTTTCTTCACTCCTTACTATAGGACGGTTCATGACTGGCATCGTCTGCTGCGAAAACTTGCAATAAGTTTTTGCACTGTGAACAATAAATTCAAGTGAAAGGCATCTTTTGTGTCTCATGAAGAACGCGATTACATCAAGCAACTTCACAAACATGGGTTTCGAGTCACCTTGCAGCGCCTGATCGTGCTCGATGCCGTATGTGATGTGGGGGGACATGCTACGATAGCAAGCATATTCAAGCGTGTTGAGGACCTTGATCCAACAATTGATCAATCCACCATCTATCGCGCTTTAGATGTGCTGACTGAGGCTCAGTTAGTGGTATCCTCTGTAATTGATGGAACGAGAGTGTACGAAATCGCAGCCAGTACCCCCCATCATCATCTGGTGTGCAAACGATGTGGCGAAATGCAACCGCTGAGCCAGGAGATGGTTCAGCCCTTGTTGGAGAGAATACAAAAAGAATCAGGTTTCCGTGTGGAACCGGATCACCTTATTCTTCCCGGGATATGCTCAAAATGCCTGAATGGATAGGTGTAATTTTTACGGCGCACTACCCGGGCTAAATAGTTGCTGTGAGCGACTAAATCCGTTGAGTGGACGAAACTAATTCCGCGAAGCACTCAGCAGCGAATCGAGCGCGGTACCGACAATCGCCATGACGATGCCGCCGAGGATGGCCCAGCCGAAGCCGTCAATTGCCAGCCGGTCAGGTAAGATCGCCTCGGTGATGACCAGCATCAGACCATTGATGACGAAGATAAACAGGCCGAGCGTCAAAATCACCAGCGGGCAGGTGAGGAAAGAGAGAATGGGCTTGACGATCCCG
>JAIOHN010000724.1 GCA_019912985.1 Anaerolineae bacterium
TGCTTTGAGTGCGGAAGCGCAGGTATGGCTCATACCCTCGGAGACGCTCACCTATGTGCTTACGCACAATGCGCAGGTGGCGCTGAATGTAATTCGGTTACTGGCAATGCGTGTGCGATCACTTGTGGGGCAAATCGAAGACCTGGCGCTCTACTCTGTGATTGTGCGTCTGGCACGTTTCCTGCTCAAACAAGCTGAAGACCCCTCATTAAGCGGCCCTGGCGTAACCCGCACTGCTATTGCTGCTCATATTAATACCACCCCACAAACGATTAGCAATGTGCTTCACTCGCTGGAAGAAGCCGGGGCAATTCAGTTTGATCGCCACCGGATTATCATTGTCAACGAACGCATTCTCCGTTCTATCGCCATGCAGTAAACCACACTCGTCAATTTCCTCCCAACTTAAGCCAGCTTAAATACAAAGCAAATCTTAACCTCTACCCTGAAGCTATAACCGATCAGGATCTGTCATTTAGATCGACCGTTACGAACTGGTTGACAGGTATGTTCATTTCATTAGAGGGAAAGATAAGCCAATGAAATCCAAACAACTGCTCGAAAATCCTGAATTTCATGATACAGAACCATTTGCTCAACCACTCCTGGTAGATCAATACAGTCGCATCATCCGCTGGATGCTCAAACCTGGGCAGAAGATTGCAGAACACAAAGTGCCAGATTCACCGTTTTATGTGGTGATTCTGAAGGGTCACGGCACATTTGCCGGTGATGACGGGCAAGAACAGACCTATGGTCCTGGTTCGCTGCTCATCTTCAACCCCGGTGAACGTCATACTGTGCGCGCTTTAGACGAAGAGTTGATTTTCGTTAGCTTCTTGCAGGCTGTGGACAGTATGAGGCCAAACCGAACTGGTGGCGAAATTGGCCGCGAATAGTTTGAGAAGGTGCTTATTTCTGAGTACGGAATGGCTACCTCGCATTGATCGCCACCAGTGTACGGGGTGCGGCGATTGTATAACCCGGTGTCCAAGCGGCGCTTTGGGCTCTATGGATGGTAAAGCCGCACTGATTCACCCTCAACTTTGTACCTACTGCGCCACCTGTGAGGACATTTGTCCGGTAGGTGCGATTGAGCTGCCTTACTTAATTGTGAAATACGAATCACATGAGGAAATAACTGATGAATAAGCAACTGAATCCCAATCTAGTCGCCATCGTCTTAGTTGGCTTTACTGTCCTTTTCCTGGCAGTACTGCCGATTCGCATTGAGTTTGCGACCAACGACGTACAAGCCCAGGCAACACTGGCGAACACCGAACCTGTTCAGGTCGCGCAGGCAGAAAACACGAAAGTGGTGGAATACACGCTTCGAACCATCACGGGACAGATGCCACCGATGGCTTTTATTGGTGTAGGTGGCAGTATCGATGGTCAGATCAACCCGCCGCTTATCGCCGATGCAGGCGATACTGTTCGTATTACGCTTATCAATGGTGATCCGGTGCTTCATAATCTGATGATTGACGAATTTAACGCAACCACTGGTGATTTGCTGCTTCAGGAGCAAAGCGCCACCATTGAATTTGCCCCAGATAAGCCAGGTGACTTCGTTTACTACTGCTCAACACCCGGCCACCGTGAAGTGGGCATGTGGGGGACGCTGACCATTCACGGCGAAGCATCTTCTGAGACAGTAAGCGCGGTAGCACCAGCCGAAATCGATGTTGCACCGACAGTTCCTCCGGCAGTTGCGGATGCGACATCGATTGTCCGTAACCCTGCTGATCTGCCAGCGCCTATCGGGGATCGCGATCCCACTAATGTCCGGGTCGACCTCAATGCAATTGAAGTGAATGGTATCCTATCCGACGGAACTACCTACCGTTACTTTACCTTTGATGGTGCTATTCCTGGCCCCATGATCCGCACTCGGGTAGGGGACACGGTGGAAATGCACATTCATAACGACACCAGCAGCCAGTTACAACACTCTATTGATTTGCATGCTGTGACGGGTCCTGGCGGTGGTGCAGTTTACACCCAGACAAACCCGGGCGAGGAGACGGCATTCACTTTTAAAACATTGGCTCCAGGAGTATTTGTCTATCACTGTGCCACGCCGAGTGTCGCCCATCATATTGCCAGTGGGATGTTTGGTCTGATCATTGTCGAACCAGAGGGTGGACTACCACCTGTGGATCGTGAATTCTACATAATGCAGAGCGAGATCTACACCACTGAACCGTACGGTACACAGGGTAACCTGACGTTCAATCACGAAGCGATGTTGAACGAACAACCACAGTATTTTGTTTTCAACGGCGCGGCCAACGCGCTGACTGCCGATGAAAATGCCCTGCACGCTAATGTCGGCGAAACGGTACGGATTTTCTTTGGCGTTGGTGGGCCGAATTTTACCTCCTCCTTCCATGTCATCGGCGAAATATTCGACCGGGTCTACAATTATGGGTCACTGACTACGCCACCCATGACCGATGTGCAGACAACATTGGTTCCACCCGGAGGTGCAACGATGGTTGAATTTACACTTGAAGTGCCAGGACGTTACATTCTGGTAGATCACGCACTGGCACGGTTGGAGCGTGGACTGGCAGGCTATCTGTACGCGGAAGGCGAGGATAATCCAGACATTTTCCGCAGTACAGGCGAAGTGGATACCGCAGGGCATTAGTGTTACTGGAGAGTGGGTGAGGTGCATCCCATCTCACCCAACGTTATACAAAGCAATGAATGGATATAAATGCCGACTTTATCGCGCTGGTTTATCAAAATCGGGATGCTGTACTTCGTCACTGGCATTACGTTGGCCTCACTCTTGCTCGTCCAGCCGATGATGGGATGGACCTCCAGCTTACAGCTGCTGCGCCCAGTGTATCTACACTTCCTGTTTATCGGCTGGGTCACGCAGATCATCATGGGGGTGGGCTACTGGATGTTTCCCAAGCAGTCGAAAGAGAATCCGCGCGGCAGCGAAAAACTTGGATGGGCGGTGTTGACCGCGCTCAATATCGGGCTGGTGCTGCGGGCGATTGGTGAACCAGCCGTGATCCTGGCCCCACAAATAGGGCTAGGCTGGATGTTGGC
>JAIOHN010000725.1 GCA_019912985.1 Anaerolineae bacterium
AAATAAGTCAGAATGAGGTCCGCCCCGGCCCGCTTGATGCTCGTCAGGCTTTCCAGTGCGCAGCGCTGCAGGTCCAGCCAGCCGTTGGCGGCAGCCGCGTGAATCATGGCATATTCGCCGCTCACCTGATAAGCGGCGGTCGGCAGATTGAACTGCTGGCGTACCGCGCTCAAAATATCGAGATATGGCAGCGCCGGTTTCACCATCAGCATATCCGCGCCTTCTGCCACATCCAGCGCCACCTCTTTCAGGGCTTCACGCCGGTTAGCCGGGTCCATCTGGTATTCGCTGCGGTCGCCGAACTGTGGCGGACTTTCGGCGGCATCGCGGAAGGGGCCGTAGAAGCCGCTGGCATACTTGGCCGCGTAGCTCATGACCGCGACATGCTCAAAGCCGCTGCCATCCAACGCCCCGCGAATCACGCCCACCATGCCGTCGATCATGCCCGAAGGCGCGATAATATCCGCACCGGCCTGCGCATGAACCACCGACGCACGCGCCAGCAAATCAAGCGTCGGGCTGTTGAGCAGATACCCCACCGGCAGATGCGGGTCGTAAAATTCATCGCCCGGCTGGTTGATGATGCCGCAGTGACCGTGATCGGTATACTCGCAAAAGCACATATCGGAGATGACCACCATCTCTGGCGTGCTGTCTTTAATCGCGCGGATAGCCCGTGGGATGATGCCATCAGGGTCGTAATTCTCGCTGCCGCAGGCGTCTTTGGCTTCGGGAATGCCGAACAGCACCACCGCCGGGATACCGAGCGCCGCCGCGCTTTTGACTTCCCCCACCAGCCGGTCCACCGACCACTGGAACTGCCCCGGCATCGAGCCGATAGGCTTCTGAATATCCGCACCAGGCCGCACAAACAGCGGATAGATAAAATCCGCTGGGGAAAGCGAATGTTCCCGCACCATGCGCCGCAGCCCGGCAGTCCGGCGCAGGCGGCGTGGTTTAAGCACGGGCAATGTCAGGGTGCTGTCCATGTATCTTCCTTTATATCCTGTGATCGATAATAGGCCGCCAATGCGTCCAATATGCCTTCCAGCGTATGCGTGGCGGCGCTCACGACCGGTTTCAGCCCATATTCATGGGCAGTGCGGGCCGTTTTGGGGCCAATGCAGGCCATACACAGCCCATCCAACGCGGCATCATCTGGCAAACGCTCGACAAAACAGCGCACAGTCGATGAGCTGGTGAAGGTCACGGCATCCACCGCGCCTTGTGCCAGCAGCGCAGGCAGATCGACACCGCCGCTGCCGCAGACCGTTTCGTAAGCTGTCACCACGGTGACCTCTGCACCAGCCTCGGTCAGCATCTGTGCCAGTGTCGGACGGGCAATCGCGGATTCCGGCAGAAAAATTCGTGCGCCTGCGATCGGTCGCAGTGTCTCCGCCAGCGCTTCCGCAATATATTCCTCTGGCATGAGATCGCAGGTTAATCCAAGCTGCGTCCGGGCGGCTTCTGCCGTGGCCGGGCCAATCGCCCCCACCCGCAGCGCAGCATACCGCGCCAGATCAATACCGAGCGCTTCAGCCCGTGCCGCCAGCGCCATCACGGTGTTGGCGCTGGTGATCACCAGCCAGTCAAACTGATCCAACTGCTGCAAGGCGGCATCGAGTGCGCGGCTGTCCGCTGATGGTTGAATGGCGATGCAGGGATAGGACAGCGGCTGTGCGCCCCGCGCCGCGATCAGGTCATCAAACGCCTGCGCCTGATGCAGCGCGCGTGTATTGACAATGCGCTTGTCCCGCAGCGCCCCACTCATGAGGCCGCCTCTAAAAGACGATCAGCCCCTTGCGCCAGCGCTTGCTCTGCCAGTATTTGCCCCGCCGCCAGTGCCGCGTCATCACGGGCTTCAAACAGCGTCGTGACCTCAATCTGCTGGCGACCATCGACCGCGCTCACGCGCCCGGTCAGTCGGAACTGGCCTGCTTCAGCCGTGGCATAAGCCGCCACTGGCACTGAACAACCCCCGCCCAATGCCGCCAGAAATGCCCGTTCCGCGCGAACCGCCAGCGCGGTTTCGAGATGATACAGCGGGGTCAGCAGCGCCCGCGAAGTGGCATCATCCCGGCACTGGATGCCGAGCGCACCCTGCCCTGGTGCAGGCAGCATGGCCTCTGGCGATAAAATTTCGCTGATGACCTCCGCGCGGCTCAGGCGAGTCAGCCCGGCATACGCCAATATAATGGCGTCGTATGGGCCATCCAGATCGAGCGCTTTGCGCACCCGCGTATCGACATTCCCGCGAATATCCGCTGTTTGCAGATCAGGCCGCTGGTGCAAAAGCTGCGCCGCGCGACGGCGGCTGCTGGTGCCGACGACCGCGCCCTGCGGCAGGGTCGCCAGCGTGTACCCGGCACGGCTGACCAGCACATCCGCTGGATTCTCACGCGTCAGGATCGCGCCGATAATCAGCCCTGCCGGGTTTTCCGTGGGCAAATCCTTCAGGCTGTGAACCGCCAGGTCAATCTCGCCGCTGTGAAGCGCGGCTTCCAGTTCCGCCGTGAACAGGCCCTTGCCGCCCAAAAGCGGCAGCGGCGTATCCAGCACGCGGTCGCCCTGGGTGGAAATCACGACCGTCTCGGCCTCCAGGCCGGGATGCGCAGCCAGCAGCAGCTCACGCACATGATTGGTCTGCCAGCGGGCCAGGTCCGACCCGCGCGTCCCCAGGCGAATAGTCCCCAGTTGTTCGCTCATCATCAGTCCGCGCCCATCATGCAGTGAAAGTCGTGATGAGCGGCTTCTGGTGTCTCCGGCAGCGCGCCTTCCTGATAGTGGGATTGCTGCAGCGCACACAAATCACACTGGTTGCTCAGCCCGAAAAGCTCGCACACCGTGTGTGCATAACCAAAGCCGTTGCCATCCGCCGCCTGATCGCGCAGATGCACTGTCGGCTCGTGCAGCAGTTTGTTGACCAGCCGGTGTGCCAGCCGTTCCACCACCTGCACTGTGCGATCATCTGCGCCTTGCAGCCGGTTCAACGCCTGTTCGATCTCGGTCTGCGCGACATCATTGGCCCAGCGCCGCAAATTCTGAATGACCGGCGTCACCTGGCGGCTGTGATACCACTCCCAGAAAGTCGCCTGCTCATGTTCGATAATCGCCTCGACAAACGGCACGGCTGCCTGCCGCTGCGCGGTGTTGGCATCCACAATGGATTGCAGATCGTCAATGTCATAACGCTGCACGCCCGGCAGATCGCCCACCGTCGTTTCGACATCCCGTGGCACGGCAATATCAACCACCACCAGTTTGCGATCAGCTTGCAGGTGCTGCTCGACATCTTTAGCGTAGACCACGGTATGTGGTGCACCGGTCGCCGTGATGATGGCATCCGCCCATTGCAGTGCTTCGCCCAGTTGAAACCAGCCCATCGCCTTCACGCCGAAAGACGCTGCCAGCGTCTCTGCCCGGCTGTAGGTGCGATTGATAAAAGCGATATTCGCAATCCCCCGGTCGAGCAAGGCCCGCGCGGAAAGCCGCGCCATCTCGCCCGCGCCGATGATGAGGATATTCGGCTGCTCCATCTGGGCCACTTGATCCAGCACCAGCAGCGCCCCCGCATTGCTGACGGAGGTGGTGTAACGGCTGATCTCGGTTTCATGACGGGCGCGTTTGCCGGTATGGATGGCATGAGACAGCAGATGCGACAGCACCGGGCCGGTCAGCCCTGCCGCCTGGGCATCGCTGAAGGCCTGAGTCACCTGCCCCAGAATCTGCGGTTCACCCAGAATCATCGAGTCCAGCCCGCAGGCCACGCGCAGCAAATGCTGCACCACCGGCTCACCTTCCAGGTGATAGAGGTAGGGCTGCACATCCGCCACCGGGATATTTTGCAGGCGGGCGATAAAGGTCTCAATCGTGCGCCAGCCGCCAGTTGCGTCATCCACGACAGCGTAAATTTCCAGGCGGTTACAGGTCGATAAAATCACGGCTTCTTGCAGCCGGATCATGCCATTGGAATTTGATGGATTTTCGTTACGGAGGTCTTCGAGTGCCATCGGCAGCGCACAACCTGTAAGCGCGAGCTGCTCACGCAGTTCAACAGGCGCAGTGCGATGATTCAGGCCAACAAGAATGATAGTCACAGAATATCCCCAGGTTGTGATCGATTATAGAATAACTTCTCTTGTTTCCGGTTGATAGGCGCAAAACGGCTCTTCAGCCATGTAGTTGCCGGTCACGCCATAGGCGCGGGCGCGGCAGCCGCTGCACAGCGATTTAAACTGGCAGATGCCGCATTTCCCTTCCAATTGATCGGGATCGCGCAGTTGAGCGAATAACGGGCTGTCCTGCCAGATATCGCCAAAGTGCTGCTGGCGCACATTGCCTGCTTCCACCGGCAGATAACCGCATGGGAACACCTCCCCGCGATGCGAGACAAAACACACACCTGTCCCGGCAAGACAGCCTTTGGTAGCAGCGTGCATCTGGCCGTGCGGATGCCCATTCACCTGGCGGTCATGGCTGGCGGGCAGCTCACGTGCCACACCAGCGCGGCGGTCCTGCGCCCGGCGAGTGCGCATCACGCGGAAGTAATGCGGTGCACAGGTCGCCTTAAGCTGCAAATCCGGCTCGGCTTGCTCGGTGTCGTACAACCAGTTCAGCACCTGCTCGTATTCCTGCGCGTTAATCATCTGCTCTTCGGCGATCTCAACCCCGCAGCCCACCGGCACCAGCAGGAAAAGATGCAGCCCTACGGCGTCAACGTCCTTCGCCATTTGCAGCATCCGCTCCATCTGCACCTTGTTATGATTGGCAACCGTGGTGTTGATCTGCACCGGCAGGCCCACCCGCCGCAGCGCCTGGAACCCGCGTATGGCCGCTTCGAACGACCCTGGCAGCCCGCGAAACATATCGTGAGTCTCGGCGTCAGCTCCATCAAACGAAATACTGATGCGCTTGACACCGCTATCCTTGATGCGGGCGGCAACCTCGTCGTCAATCAGGGTGCCGTTGGTCGCCAGCGCGACCGGCAGGCCAGCATCAGCGGCGTAACGGGCGATCTCGAAGATGTCAGGGCGGAACAGCGGTTCCCCGCCGGAAAGCACAAATACCGGCTTGCCCATCTCTCGAATCTGGTCAATCATCTGGAAAGCTTCAGTCGTGGATAGGTCCTGCGGCGTCAGTTGATCGGCCACCGTGACACGGCGGCAGTGAATACAGCGCAGGTTACAGCCAGCGGTTGTTTCCCAGAAGATCAGGCGCGGTGCGGGATAAGTCATGATGTCAGCCTCATGCAAAACCTATGCGAATATCAGAAAAAATACACAATCTTGTGTAGATTACTGCAATATTGTAGCGACCCTCCCCGCGTGATCCGAAGTGAGCATTGTCACCCTCTTCACGGTGGGGGATGTCACCACTCTCGCACTAGCTAATGACTCAAACAACAGTCTACCGGGCAAATATCGTGATGCGGGCCGCGCATGCCCAACGCGCGCCGCGCCGGATGGTCTGTCATCCGTTCGAGAATCAATTCACGAATCATCGAAATAAAATCCGGGTGCGTGCCCACCGTCGCCGCCCGTACCAGCTTCATCCCCTGCTCGGCAGCCACCTGCTGTGCTTCCGTATCCAGGTCGAACAG
>JAIOHN010000726.1 GCA_019912985.1 Anaerolineae bacterium
CCCACCCCGTGATCACATTCGGAATGGTGATCTGTGCCCAGGAACTATCCGCATTGCGCCCGAGCAGGTTCACAGCAGTGTACTGCGCCAGCTTACCCACGACATTGAAGTTCGCGCCCGGCCCACCGCGTACATTGAGCAGCGGTGTATTGACCACACCGTTCACGCGACCGGTTGGCTGTGTGACAGGCACACCACCACCCTGGTCGCCATAAGCCGCGATATAACGCGCATTGACCCAACCTGTCGTCCCATTCAGCAGGCGCACCTGGAGCCAGCTTGAATCCACATTGGCGCTGATAACGGTAAGCTGTTGACCGCGACCCAGAATGGTCACGACCGGAAAACCAACCCCCGGGCCACTGCGTAAATTCACCCGCGAGGCATTTACCACCTGACCCGCCTGCTGTGCCAGGGCCGGCACGGCAAGCATCAACACAAGCACACTGATGAACAGTACCTTCAAGAATGTTTTCATGTTCACTTCCTCCCATTTCAATTATCCCATAAATGCATTAGAAGCGCTCAACCTCTACCCCCCGCTGTCAAATCTCACGCAAATCTAACGTAGTTGGGCAATAATAGTGCAATCTCTCACAAGTCAGCGAAAGAAGCCCCTTATGTTTGGTCGCAGACAATCTCGCCGCCGTGCCGATCCTGATGTCGAAATCCCGGAAGGCCCGGTCAACTGGCGGCGGCTGATTGGTTATCTCTCGCCCTATAAATCACGTCTGGTACTGGCCCTGCTGGCACTCACCGTCAGCGCCGGATTGAGCCTCGTTTTTCCGGCGGTCATCAGCACCGTGGTCGATTCCGTACTGGTGAATGCGGATGTCAATTTGCTCACTAACATCACCCTGGCACTGCTGCTGGTGTTCCTGGTGCGATCCGTTTCGACATTCCTGGAAAATTACAACCTCAACTACATTGGTGAAAGCATCGTCGTGGATCTGCGGCGGCAGCTTTACAATCACCTCCAGACACTGTCGATGGGGTTCTTCGTCAAGCGGCGTGTGGGTGAGCTGGTGTCGCGCCTTTCCAACGACGTGACGATCATGCGTACGGTTTTGACCAATAACGTCAACACCCTGCTTCAGCAAAGCCTGATCATGATCGGTTCTGTGGTCATTATGCTGGCGCTGAACTGGCGGCTGACCCTGTTTATCCTGCTGCTCACGCCGGTGATCGTGGTGATGGGCGCGGTGTTCGGCATCTATCTGCGCCGCACCAGCACTCGCATCCAGGACGAACTGGCCGGGGCCACCACGGTAGCTGATGAGGTGCTTCAGGGTATCCGTGAAGTGAAGAGCTTTGTTCGCGAACCTTATGAGATCCAGCGTTATGACAGCGCCATCAACCGCGCTTTTCGAGCCTCGGTACAACTGCTGCGGATTCGCTCCGTATTTGGGCCGGCAGTGGCATTTCTTGGTTTTGCCGCCCTATCACTGATCCTGTGGTTTGGCGGGCGCGAGGTATTGGATGGCCGCCTGACAGGGGGCGAGTTGATCGCCTTCCTGATCTATGGCCTGTCCGTCGCCGGGAGCCTGGCCTCACTGGTCAGCCTCTATACGCAGTTTCAGGAAGCGTTGGGCGCGACCAAACGTGTTTTTCAACTGCTGGATACTGAGCCAGATGTGCAGGATAAACCCGGGGCCAGCGAACTGAAACAAGTCGAGGGGCGCATTACCTTCAACGATGTTAGCTTCAGCTATGAAGAGCGCCAGGAAGTGCTGCATCATATCAACCTGGACATCGCCCCCGGTGAGATTATCGCGCTGATTGGCCCCAGTGGCGCAGGCAAGAGCACCATCTTCAACCTGATTCCACGCTTCTACGATGTAACTGACGGTGCGCTCCGCGTGGATGGCAAGGATGTGCGCGACGTGACACAGGCCAGTCTACGCCAGCAGATCGGCGTGGTCCCGCAGGAAACCTTGCTCTTTGGCGGCACGATCCGCGAAAATATCCGCTACGGTCGGCTGGACGCAACCGAAGAGGAACTGATCGCCGCCGCTCAAGCCGCCAACGCTCATGACTTCATCATGGAGATGCCCGATGGCTATGAAACCATTGTCGGCGAGCGTGGCATTCGCCTCAGTGGTGGACAGCGGCAGCGAGTGGCGATTGCCCGCGCTATTCTGAAAAATCCGCGTATCCTGCTGCTGGACGAGGCCACTTCCAGCCTGGATAACGAAAGCGAGCAGCTTGTGCAGGAAGCACTTGGCCGCCTGATGCAGAACCGCACGACCGTGATTATCGCGCACCGTCTGAGCACGATTAAAGTGGCCCATCGGATTGCTGTGCTGGATAAGGGCTATATGATCGAATTGGGGACGCACGAAGAGCTGATGGCGCGCGATGGGTTATACGCCAAGCTCTACAGCATGCAGTTCCGCGAGGACTGGCTGGAAGTCGCCAGCGGTGATTAATGCACAGAATTTTGTCGCTTGCCGAGATTGTTGTACCATTTCAGCAGTCAGGTTTCACAGATAAAGGTTAAAGATGACTCTGGCGGATAAGAGGGTCTTCGTCACAGGTGCCAGCGGGTTTTTAGGGGGCGCATTATCGCGGCGGTTGGCTGCGGAAGGCGCACAGGTCAGAGCGCTGACTCGCAACCCGGATCATGCCACCTATATTCAGAACATCCCCAATATTGAACTGGTGCAGGGGAGCATCACCGATGCGGATCGGATGCACAGCCTGATGAGTGGCTGTGATTATGTGTTTCATGCAGCGGTCAATTACGGCTCATGGGACGAACAGCACCAGGTGAATGTCGGCGGCACGCGCATCGTGGCCCAGGCCGCCGCAGAAACCGGGGCCATACGGCTGGTGGCGGTCAGCTCGATTGCTGTTTATGGTTATGCTCGCATTGGTCTGCTCAGCGAATCCTCGCCGCTCAGCCCCACGCCGCACGAACCATACGGTATCACCAAAGCGAAGAGCGAAGCCGCAGTGCGGGAGATTGGGCAGCGGCGCGGCCTGTCTTACAGCATCATCCGTCCCGGCATGATTTACGGGCCGCGCTCCGGCCAATGGACTGAGAACCTGTTTCGCCTCGCGCGGCGACGCCCCTTGATCTGGGTGGGTGATGGCAGTGGTTCGACATTCCCTATCCACGTGGATGATGTGGTTGATCTGATGATGACTACTGCAACCCATACCAACGCCCACAACGAGACCTTCAACTGCGTGAGCAGCAGCCCCGTAACCTGGCGCGAATTTATGGGGGCCTACGCGGCGCTGGTGGACAATAACACCTGGGTCGGCATCCCTGTCAGCCTCATCACCATGCTGACCACGCTGATCGGCGATTTCGCACCGGCTGGTACACAGGTTAAAGCGCTGCCGACTGCCGCCCGCTCGCTGACTCGCCATGCCACCATTGACATGCGCAAAGCTCAGGACCTTCTGGATTGGTCGCCTCAATACAATCTCGAAAGCGGTATCGCCACCTGTGTCCCCTATCTGCGCGAGAAAGGCTTGCTGTGAGCGACCTGCTCACACTGCTGCTGGCGGCGGTCATCGGCGTGGCGGTGATCGCTCTGGGTTGGTGGCTGCTGATTACGACCGAAGGCGTTTACCTGGGCCGCCAAATGGTCGTATGGCTGTATGACCTGTATGCCGACCGTTACGACCGCATCAAGAACTACCAGAGCATCTACGAACATGCGCTGCTGGCGCAGCCAATTATGGAGCATATCGC
>JAIOHN010000727.1 GCA_019912985.1 Anaerolineae bacterium
GTCTGTAGTTGGCCTGAAGGGGTTCCAGTCAACGAAACAACAATCGACTATGGTGGAGAGTAATTGATGGATTCGCTTAAGAGGATGGCAGTTCATCAATGCAGCTAGTAAATTGGTTACCTCGATCTGCATAATCTCTGAAACGCCCAAAGCTCGCACTGGCAGGACTAAGCAACACAACACCGCTTGGTTGCACTTTGTCGTGTGCAACTCGAACAGCTTCGCACATACTATCTATAAAGAAACACTCCGGTAGATTTGACGTTTTATTAATTTCGCCAGCCGCTTCTATTGCATTCCATAGCTTTGTGCCTGTGTCAGGCAATAATATCAAAACGCTGACATTATGTGAAAGGATCGTTGAAGCCAGTTCTGAAAAATCTTGCCCCCTGTCGTACCCACCTGCAATAAGAGCGATCTTTTGAAAATCGAACGACTTTATAGCAGCGATGGACATCTCGGGTGCTGTAGATAGTGAATCATTATAGAAATTTACCCCCCCTTTTTTCGTGACCCATTGGAGACGGTGATCAAGCCCGCTGAATTCGCTTGCAGTTCGTGCGGCAGCCTCCGCAGGTATTCCACAGACCCTGACAGCAGAAATTGCTGCCGCGACGTTGTAGAAGTTGAATCGACCTACCAGTTTAATCTCTGAAACGTGCATAATTCGTTCAGTAATCCCGTCAAGGCGGAAGTAGATATGCTCCGATTCCAGAAAACAAGCGTTTGGTTCGTTTATCCTTTTCATACTTACTGCAATTCGTTGAGTGGCTTGACTCGAAGAGGCTAACCCTGATGAAGTGTTGCTGTCGTAATTATATATTATTGTGTCCGACGTGTTTTGATACAGTGCAATCGGCCTTTTTGCATCAACATATTCCTCAAAGGAACTATAATAATCACCGTGTTCAGGGACGATGTCCAGTACAATGGCAACATTGGGACTGTGATCAAAATCCATTAATTGATGGCTTGATAGTTCCATGACGACTATAGTGTCTTTGGTCAATGAGTCAATTGTAGATAAGGGAGGTAAACCGATATTGCCATTTATTACCGCTGGTACACCACTTTTTCTCAACATCTCATAAATCAAACTGGTTGTGGTACTCTTTCCCATAGTTCCGGTGATACCGATAATCACGTTTTCGCAAAGTTCGAAGAATAATCGGGCGTTTGAAGTCACCTCCTGTCCTTCTCTAAGGAAGGGTTCCAGCTTTTTAGTGGAAATTCCAGGAGATCTTATGATTATATCGTAGTCCCGTATACTTACGAGATAATCTTCGCCAAAGTGAAAAGTTGTGCTGCTGTTACTAATTTTATCTAAATCACTAACCAATTCTAAGTCTTTGCTATCTATCTCTCTGCGATCGCAAATTCCGATTACAAGTCCGGCTTTGGTATTACGCAAAAACCTATATGTGCTTTGTCCTTCCCGGCCAAATCCTACAATCAAAACGCGCTTGTTCGTGAGTTGTTGCAACCGCTCAAGTTTCAATCTATTTTCTCCAGAACTTATAACGTGTCAATTGATGTTACGCTAACATTTTGACAATCATATTACTGAAAAACGCGAGAATCGAAAGCTACATATGTACAAGCTTCCAATTATGGGTTTGCCTCAACTTGCTGTTGTAACATTTCTGAAAGATCATCAGGTAGAAAATGATCAAGATTCCATGCGCCTAACAGTTTTTTCGCTCTCTGCGGCAACTCTGTTTCATTAATCAAATACATTCGGTCAATCAAATCCAACACATAGGGCAATTCTTCACCCAATTTTACTAGTTTCTCTTTACATAGGTAGTATGCCACCAAAGATTCTTCGTGCGTTCCTACACACTCAAAAGGTTTGTGATCACCTATTCCCAACAGTGACAACGCTACACTCTCCAAATCGGGATCTTCAAGTAAATTATGCGAGAAAATGTCGATTAGAATTTGCTGGTCCAAGAAGGGAAGTAGCGTTATGTAGACGAATAGACACTTTGGGCACTTTCCGCACCAAGTATTGGATTTTTGCCCAACATTGCAACTGCGAAACTTCTTAAAATATTTTGGAAGAGATGAAAAAATCCGGGCAATCTGAATTTCATACAAAGGTCGCAGAAAGCTGAAGTATTCAATATCCCTTACTATGTAGTCATGGAGATAGTGGCGAAATGCCTGCTCAAATTCAAACGTTTTTGAGTACTGATGATTGACAGTTTGTCCTAAATAGGTGACATTTCCCTCATTTGAACTACGTTCATTAGAAATGGCAACAGCTCTGTAACCAAATAGTGCAGCGCAAAAAGTACTTAAGAAAGCAATATATGCAGAAATAGGGGTGTGACCATTTAGGTATCCATTACTATTTAGCTGCAATAGCTGCTGATCGATCATTCTGGTGACATGAATTGGGTTTTGGCAATTTGCTATATCAATTATATCCACAGCAGATTCGGGTGCATTGAGAGAAAGGCATCTGACACTGATAGAATTAGAGGTTAGAGTCTCCAACGTAACGGGCGAATCTTTTCCACCTCCCACAGGTATCAGTACGGTATTTGTTTCGGGATGCACATCAACGCTAGTGAAGGCTGCTGTTTTAGGGGTTTCAATTCTGAAATTTAGAAAATCTTCTGATGAAAAATCGATTTTATTGCGAAAAAAGAATTCCCCTAATCCATTAATTATAAGATTCTTCCACCAGCGAATCTGAATATCATCGATTACCCCCGCACGAATAATAATCATTGGTGAACAGGCAGATTTCCAGTAGCTCGGTATTTCCATGAGTCCAAGATGAAATACCATATTATCAATGAAACCGCTTGATCTGCGGTCGAAAATCTCGCGATTGACATTGTGAATCGTTGTGGTTGGAGAGAAAAAAATGCCCGGAGTTAGCTCAAATTTAAATTTCAGTATCAGGTCATTATCCTGTAATTGATAATCATAAGAGTGATAGATAAATGCCTTATGTTTCTTTCGTAAGCTCTGGCTTTGCATTTCAGCATATCCCTGTGTAGTTGTGGCTATGGCACGTTATCTCGGCAAACGACATTGTGGGTAGATGAGATCGTTCTGGACCGCTATTCAAAGCAACGACCTGTGTCTTATGGGTTTCTTTGACAACACTTCTATAATCGTGTACTTCTAACTCGCTCAGGTATAGGGGAAAGTAAATAATGTTCCGTTCTCCCACCATTTAGTTGAGCTAATTATACATAACGTTTTCAGCGATGAACATCCATGATCAAATCTAGACTTCGCAAGCTGAAGGTAGGGGATCTATATGATATATGTGAAGACCATTGCAGATATAACATGTGGGATGGATGCTGCTGTTCATCCATCCCTTATCCTTTTCTCATTTACCTATTTATCTATCTAGCTGAATAGCAAAGCGATAGCTGCCCACCTGAAGCGCGGCGTAGGGTTCGTCGGCCCGATACCAGACCAGTGTCAAATCGACCGCCTGCTCAGGCAGCAGCGTGAAGGGCTGCAAGCCCTCCGCCGGATTGCGCGGTCCGGGCGGGTCTTCGGCGTAGCCTAGCGATAGCCAGATGTCGTCCTGGGTGAAGGTCACCGCCTCGCTCTGCCCGTTGTAGATGCGCAGCCGCGTCGTGATCTGACCGTCCACCGTCGTCACGCTCACCAGCCGCACGTCCACGCCATCATATTCGACAGCAATCGGTGCAGCGTTCGTCTCCAGTACAAAACGGAACGCTACCGCCCCACCACGACCGTCAGCGATCACCAGACGCCCGCCGGGGAAATCGGCACGCACTAGATAACCCACCGAGGCCGGGATCAAGGCCAGCGCCGGAATGTCGACCGGCAGACCACTATAGGCCGCCGCATCCATCACATCCCTATTGGGCAGATAGACCTGCCCGCCCGCATCGACCAGTTCCAGCCGCCATCCACTCGTATCAAGCGCAAATTCACCAGCGGCGATGTCGAGGTCAAACAGCAGCGCCTGCTGCCCGGTGCTCTCATCCTCAACCGCTGATATATCTCGCAGCGTGATGGTGGCGGCATCGCCCAGCTCAAGCGTCGATCCGGTCTCGCCTTCCTGTACCGCACTACTCAAGCCGACCAGCTCGCCACCGCGTGACAGCTCCTGTTCGGGCGGATAGGTCGCCGTAATCAGTGTGCGCGTGCCCGTCGGCAAGCCGTCATCGTCCGTCTCCCCTATGAGCAACAGCACCAGTCCCGGCCCGACCTGACGGAAGATGCGCGTGTCACTGCGCAGCACCTCGGTCTTGGCGGCGAACTCATAGCGCAGGATCGCGCCCGTGTTCATGGTCAGGTTGAAGACCGTCCCCTCCTCCATCGCGTCGAACAGCGCCGCGTTGTCCTCCGACCAGGGGATACCAATTACAGGACGCACTGACATGCCGTTCACAAAAGACGCGATGTCGGGGTTGGGATCAAAGTTCCACTCTGCCGCGCTCACCGCCCGCCGCTGTACCACCCACACCCGTGGGCTGCTGCTATCCTGCGTGACCACCTGCAAGTTGACAGGATAGGCCACCGCCCGTTCCGAGTCGCCGCCTGTGATGACATCATCCTGCGCTTCCAGCGCCAGGGGTGTGGGGGTTGGGCTGACCTCCGGTGTCGGTGTGGCCGACGGCTCAGCAGTGCTTTCGGGATCAATCTCACCACCCCCACCACCGCCGATCACACGAAACAGCATGAAGCCGACCAATATCACGATCAACACGCCGAAGACCGCCACCAACTGCGGTGAGGGCTTGCCCGTCGCGGCGGTCGTCGCGCCCTCACCCGTCTCGGGTAATTCATTTTCCTGCGCCGCCTCCTGGACGCGCTGCGGCGTGCGTGCCCAGCGCGATCCCACCGGCACCAGTGCCGACTCGCGGTAGCGGTTAAGCAATTCCACCGCCACCCGTCCTTCCAGTTGGTCGGAACCAATCGCTCCAGCGTTGCGGACCTCACGGTCATAGGCGGCACGGTAGGCTTTCTGGCGGTCGGTGGGCACCAGCTCCCATAAGGCCTGCAACTCCTCCAGCGACAGGTGTTCGAGTTCCTCGATGGTGTGGTAGGTCAACTGCTCGATCATCCCTTACCACCTCCGATCACACTGCCACTGCCGCCCAGCGATGACTGTTTCTTCATGGCAGAGTCATATTCATCGTCTTTAGCTGTAGGAGTCTGCACATTGACCTGCACCGTCGAATCGACGCGCACATCCGGCTTGACCGTCACGGATGGTGTTCCAGATGGCGATCTGCCTGGCGTATCGGGCGTATTCACCGGCACGGACATGGCACCGTAGGCGGTGATCTCAGGCGGCAGCATCCGCGCCGAGTGTTCCAGTTTATCGACCTGATCGCGTCCCTTGATCCAGGTTACGTTCTGCCCGGTCTGCACCTGCTTATCCAGCCCCTCACGGGTCTCAGGACGCAGTTTGCCCTCCGGCGAGTATTGCACCTCACGCACAACCTGCTCGGTCTGCTGCGGCGACAGCCCCATTTGCAGCGCCTGATCCACGAACAGGCCGAAACGCGCCAGATCGCGCTGCACTGGCGATGCTGAACCCGCCTGTGGCGTGACCCCCATCACCTGCGCCATGCGCCGCCCCACTTCCAGCGCGTCGATACCGGCTGGCTGAGTCGGAGGTGCGGTAGCGATAGAGGCGTCAGCCGGTTGCTGGCTGTTCGGCGGTGTGCCGCGTTCAGTCTGCACCTGACCGACAACATCAGCCATCACCCCGGCGACATCCGGTACACCGGCGACGCGCAATTGCCCGACCATCATCTGCATCTGGGCAGCGCGTGCCAGCAGATCGGCTCCCGCTTCCAGGCGTGAAGCCACCTGCCCCAGCCGGTTGCTATCGCCCTCGTTGGTCTCCTCCATCATCGCGCCCAGCGGCGAGGTCACACCGGTATTGGCTCGCATGACATCCGAGAGATGTTGTTCCATCTCTTCGCCCTGCATCTCGGAGGCGTAGTCGCTGCGCTGCTGGCGACGTTCTTCCTGTAGATTGTCCTCGGTATCCCGCGTTGGCACCAGTGCGACAGGCGTAAACGTCCCCACCCGACGGCGACGGGACTGCCCACCAAGAGGCAGCATCTCACCGTTTTCGTCCTCGATGAACTCGGGATCGTCGGCGGTGCGCGGACGGCGACGTGCACCGCGCGGAACCGTCCAGTTCTCCAGGCCTTCACCCACCGCAGGCACCAGCATCGGACGCCCGACCATGCGTCCCTGC
>JAIOHN010000728.1 GCA_019912985.1 Anaerolineae bacterium
GTAGGACGTTATGCGGGTGGTGTCCGTCTACCGGATGACACGCCAGTCGTAGTAGGCACTTTGGAGCCGCAGGCTACCCCCACGCCACAGGGCGTCGTCGTCACGATTGAAAGCGTTCGGCAGAATATCCGTACCGGCCCCAGTACCCAATACGATGTCATCGCCCAGGCACAGGAAGGCGATCAATTCCAGGTAATTGGCGCGACCGCTGACAATCAATGGGTGGTGATCGACTATCGTGGGCGACAGGGCTGGTTATTTGTCGATATTCTGGACGTTTTTGGCAATCTCAACAGCCTGCCGATCATTGACCCGCCGCCAACCCCAACACCAGGGTTCACACCAACACCCGTACCGCCACAGGAAGCCGATATTGTGATCGATTCCGCAACGGTTGTACCCAATCCGATCATCCCGAACCAGCCATTCACGGTCAGTGTTGTGGTTCGCAATGCCGGAAACAGTGATGCAGGTCAATTCGCCGTCGCAGCGACATTCCCACCCAACAATGTCTACGCTGCTGCGCTGGTTCCTGGCCTGGCGCGCGGACAGGTGACCACGGTGAACCTCAGCGCCACGCTCAATAACAGCGGTGTTTATACAGTCACCATCGTCACGGATCTAAACAATGAGGTGCCGGAAGGCCCTGGCGAAAACAACAACTTCTTTAACTTCACCTACACGGTTAACCAACAGGTGCTCAACCAGGGCAGCCGCACCTTGAACGCAGGCGATACGCTTGATCTGGAGGGCAACGCTGTCCAGGGTGACATTAATTGGGATGGAAACAACATCAATGCGCTATTTGGTGCTCAAATAGGCGTCATTTCGAATGTTCCATATGACCAGATCCACCGTGATCTAATCACCCCTACCATCGTGAATCAGACCACCATTTCGCGCTCTCAGTTGAACGCAAACTTCTCCATCGGCGTACTGACTGCGGATGGCAACCGGGGTGTGATCCGTATTGATGACATCCCTGGCAATCAGTTAGTAGTGACATTTAAAGTCTACAGCGGTTGAGAGACAGGAACAGAAGGGCCTACCCAATCGGTAGGCCCTTTTTCTAATTCAATTCCACATCCACCCAGGTCGTGCGATTAGGATAGACATACACAATTTTCTGAAAACGCATACGCCCATTGTCTCGCACGGTCACTTCGTAGTAGTTGGCAGGCAGGTCGCCCAGCGTGAAATTCTCGCTAAATGCCGGGTCGCCATTCACGGAAGCATCCCCGTAAGTGAAGGCATAACGTGTGATGTCCGTCGACTCCACCTGAAGGGTCACATCATAGAGCGGCGTACCATTCGAATCCACAACGCGTCCGGCTAAAGTTCCAAACGTCTGGAAGGGGTAAATCCACAGTTCCGGGTTACGAGTCGCGCCGAAGTCGAACCCATCGCCTACACGCACCTCAAAATGCAAATGTGGCCCCTGGGCGATTCCGGTCGCGCCGACATTTCCTATTTGTGTCCCCTGCTGCACTGTTTGCCCGGTCTCCACCTCAACCCGGTCCATATGACCGTACACCGTAAATACCGGCAACCCTTCCGGTGAAGTGAAGTTGTGCTGGATAATCACCACATTGCCGTAGTAATTGAGGTGCGGGCCAACCTGCGTGGATAGATCATCCCCGGCATAGAGCACGGTTCCATCTCCCGCGGCCAAAATAGGTGTGCCGCGCGGGTTCACGAATTCCACGCCGTGATGGACCGCCAGCCGCCTCCCGGAGGTGCCACCATAGGGATAAGTCCGATCAACCCAATTGACACCACCATCGGCAATCGGGCGGCGCAAGTGATAGTGATCGTTAATCGTCACCTGTGATTCAATTGGCGGCGGGGTCCAGGTCGGTGGCGGCGTGTAATTCGGGTCAGATGATGGGTCAGTCGGTGTGGCTGAGGCAATCGGTACCGGCGTATTGGTAATTGTCGGTGTCAGCGTATCAGTGGGAGTCAGCGTGATCGTCGGCGTTAAGGTGTTCGTTGGCGTCAGCGTGGGCGTGAGTGTCGGTGTCGGAGTCAGCGTTGATGTTGGAGTTAGAGTTTTCGTGGGCGGCAGTGTCGGCGTCCGGCTGGCAGCCAGATTTGCAGTGGGTACTGCCGTCGAAACCTGAGCGACCACACGGGCCTCAGGGGTCTCATCGACGGCGGCAAGCGGCGTCTGCTGTGATTGGCCTGGATCACAAGCGGCCAGAACAACCAGCGTGATCAGTACGAAAATCAGTTGTGTGCTTTTATTCATCTTCATCATCTATGAATGACGGGGGTGTGACAGGTGGCTGCGGCTCATCCGGCGTATCCTCCGGTGGGTTTGTGGCTAGAGTCATAAGTGTCTCATCATCAATTTCCTGCCCGTTGTAGCGGCGATAGAGAGCAGGATTTTCCAGCGGGTCAATCGCGTAACGCCAGCGATGATCGCCAGTCTCACGCAAAACGGAACGGCATTCGGTGCAACGGACGATTCGGCGCGCCCGTGGGATCCCAAACCAGCGTTCCTGCCGCACTTCAACCAGCAGCTCGCCACGACCACACACCGGGCAGGTCTCTAGCATGAACTCTTTCGCATACCGGTCAGCAATCGCGACGCCACGCAGGTACAGCGCGACATAACCGAGGATTGCTGCCAGCAGCAGGCCTCCAATGGCTGCCTCAAAGGGGAAACGCCCGCCACCATCAGGCGGCACCGTTTCAGGTTCAAGCGTAGGTGTTGGCAGCACCGGACTCGGCTCGACAATGACTGCCGCCTCTGGCGAAGGTGTCGCCGTAATCGTCGGCATTGGCGTACCGGTTGGCGCTTCAGTGGGTGTGTCGGACGGCAACGGTGTATCCGTCAACGTGGATGTCGATGTCTCGGTTGGGACATCCGTATCAGTGGACGTTGGCGTGGCTGTATGCGTCGGCGTAATGGTATCGGTCGCCGTTTGAGTCACAGTGGCCGTGTCGGTAGGCGATGGCGTATCACTTGGACTCGGTGTATGTGTCGTTGTGATGGTCGGTGTATCAGTCACCGTACTCGTAGCAGTTGGCCTCGGTGTGTTGGTCATAGCGACTGCTGTGCCCGTTGCCACAACCTGTGCTGCCACCGTCGCGCCCGTTGTCCGCGTCAGCGTTGGCATCGCGGTTGCGGTAGCTCGCGGCGTCCTTGATGGTGTAAAGGTTGCGCTCGATACCCTTGTTGCAGTCAACGTATGGGTCGCAGTGGATGTTGGCAACTCGGTTTCCGTCACTGTTACCGTATCAGTTGCAGTGGGCGTGGAGGTCACAGTGGCTGTTTCAGTATCTGTAGGTGTCGGGCTCGGTGTATTCGAAGCGGTGGGCGTATCCGTTGATGTAACTGTAGGAGACAACGTTACGGTTTGTGTGGCCGTCTCAGCGATTGCTTCTGTGAGTGTTACCGTTTCTGTCGCCGTTGCAGTATGAGTAGCGGTGTTTGTTGCTGTGGATGTGACCGTCGGTGACGGCGTAGCGGTCAATGTCGCGGTGGCTGTAGGCCGTTCCGTTTCGGTTGACGTAGCCGTCTCAGTTGCGGTCGCGGTCGAAGTTGGGGTGTTGGATGGCGTGAGTGTTGGTGTGTATGTCGCAGTATCGGTGGGCGTAGATGT
>JAIOHN010000729.1 GCA_019912985.1 Anaerolineae bacterium
TACTGCCCCTGACCGCGCACACCATCCAGTAAGGTATGCACTTCCTGATAGGGCAGCGGGTTGTTTCGGCGCCATTGGGCGTGGAAATAGGCGTAATCCGATGGGACATCTGTCAGGACATAATCGATTTGGTAGAAAAAGCCTTTTACTTCATCTGGCAGCAAATTCTCGATGGTCACCCGAGCGTGCTGGCGAAAGGCCATTTCCCAATAACTGTTCATACCTCCTGCGGGATTAACTGACACCGGGATCGAGTTGACATTGCAGCGCAGGCACCAACCGTTACAGAAGAAATCCCCAAGTGGCACTTCCACGGAGGGTTGCGCCTCGTTGTCCCAATAGATGCGGAGAACCAGCCCACGCCAGAATTGAGGGGCAACCGTCATCCACATATGCTGAATTGCGCCAGGACCGGTAATATCCGCTAAAACGACCGTGCTTGTGCCGACGATATCTATACTTGGTGAGACCTTCCAGCCATGTCCCAATTCGCGTGCCGCAGACGCACCCGTGCCTTCGGTTGCCATGCCACCCTGTCCTTTGGCCCCGCTGGGATTCTCGGCACTAATCGATCGGCTGATCGCATTGGATATGCGAGATATGTTGCCAAGCTGCACACCTAAACCGTTAAAATCCACCAATTGATCTCCTTGAGTGTTATGGCTGCAAATCTACTTAAGAGCGCCGCTGGTCAGGTCCGGCACGATATAGCGCGATAATGCGATGAAAATGATGATCGATGGTATTGTCAGTAGCACGGCACCGGCCATGATCGCCCCCCAAGGCGAGTCGAACATCAAGCCCTGAATTGATGCCATGGCAACGGGCAGCGTAAAGTTTCTGGGAGAGCGCATAGCGATCAAGGGCCAGAGATAGTCGTTCCAGCTTGCGATGAACCCCAGGATGTATTGGGTGATCACCATAGGCATCACCAGCGGAATGACTACTGAGTGATATATGCGAAAATTGGAGGCGCCGTCGATTCGGGCTGCATCGAGCAGTTCGTCCGGCACGGAGCGAATCGTCTGCCGGAACAAGAAGATGGCAAAGGCGTTAACCATTCCTGGCAAGAATAAGGCCCAGAGGGTATCGATTAGCTTAAACTGCGCCATCTGGATGAACAGGGGAACATATCCTACCGCAGGTGGAATAAGTTGTGTGAAAATTACGACAGCAAACAGCGCCTGCCGACCACGAAAACGGAATTTAGCAAAGGCAAAACCCGCTAGCGAACTGAAAAATACAATCGCTATGGGTTTGAAGACAGAGATCACGAGACTGTTGATAGTGTTGCTAAGGATCGTAGGGATCAGTACAGGCAGCCGCTGGTAATTCTCCAGAGTGGGATGCAGCGGTATAAACACGGGCGGGAAGGTGAATATTTCTTCCACGGGCTTGAGTGAGGAGATGAACATCCAGTAGAAGGGAAACAGGCTGATAACAAGCCAAAACACTAGGATCGCGTAAACCACCATGCGGGTGATAAGGTGTCTGCTTTTCACTACTAATCCTCCCGGCCAGAGAAGTAGCGGAACTGAATCACCGAGAGACTGATAATAATCAGGCCAAGTACCACAGCCATCGCTGAAGCATTACTGAACTTCAAGTACTTAAACCCTTGCGCGTAAATATACATAGCGGGCGTCAGCACAGAACTTTCGGGACCGCCCAGGCTACCGCTATAAAGCACGTACGGCTCGGTAAATATTTGCAGTCCGGCAATCGTGCCGAGGATCATCAGAAATAGCACGATAGGGCGGATCGCCGGCAGTGTCACGTGTCGAATAATTTGCAGCGAATTTGCCCCGTCGATTTTCGCAGCTTCGTAATAGACTTTCTCTACGCCTTGTAGTGCGGCGAGGATATAAACGACGTACCACCCCAGGCCCTTCCAAATAATCAAGATGACCGTCGTCAGCGGTGCGTAGTGACTGGAGGTCATCCAATCCGCAGCCGGCAAGCCGAAAAAGGTCAGAAAGACGTTAATGATGCCGTACTGATCGTCAAACATTAGCCGGAATACCAGCGCTACGGCAACAAGATTGGTGACAACCGGGAGGTATAGAATGCCGCTGAATAGGCCCCGAATAGGGTTGATGACCCCATTTAGCAGCCAGGCGATGCTGAAGCCAAGCACCAACTGGATGGGCAGCGAACCGAGCCACAGAACCAGTACATTCTTCAGACTCAGCCAGAAAAGTGGGTCCGCCAGCACACGCTGGTAATTTTCCAGTCCAGTCCATACCGGTTGGCTGCCAATTTTGTAGTCGGAAAAGCTCAATTGAACCGAAAAAACAAGAGGATACAGTTCAAAGAGCGCAAAGGAAATGAAGAACGGCGCAATATAAAGGTAAGGTGTCTTATTGCGGTTCAGCGTTTGGACAAACGTTGCCAAACGGTTGTTTTTGTTTTGTGTCGGACTTGCGCTTGGTCGCAGAGTGTCCATAAGAAATTCCGTTAACTATTGCTTACTGCAAGCGAGCTAAAACGCTGGGTTACCCTTTTGGCCTCAGCCATATGTTTGAGATTGCTCCAATCTCAGGATGCTCCCCTCTCCTAAAATTGGGAGAGGGGAAGCTCACTGTAGATTATGCAAGGACCAGATTGTTCCTATTCAATGCCCAGGCTAGAGCGCAGTTCGTCAGCGGTGCCTTGCAGGAACTGCTCATCAGTTTCGTTGCCAAGCCACCACTGCTCCAGGTGACGATTGAAGATGTCGTTGGCTTCGGCACTGTGGACGGTTGTTGGCGGCACATACGGAATATTGGCGAATGACTCGGTGGCATCGTACCAATACGCCTGATCGTTGGCGAAAAACTCATGTGGGGCTGTTACGTAGGGATCCGTCAGGGCAGCATTGCTTATCACCGAGATGCCCAGTTCCTTCAGACCGATGTCGAGCGCGCCATGTGGGTCCATTGTCCAGGCTTTGACCCATTCCATCGCCGCTTCGGGATGCTCTGTCGTGGCGCTGATGAAGGCTGTTGCCGAGCCAAAGGACGGGTAGCGACTGCCGCCCGCTTCATTCGCTGGCATCGGCGTAAAGTACCATTCACCCTGTGAATCAGGGGCTTGCTGCTTGATGGTTTCGACAAACCACGTGCCGATTGGGAAAGCGGCAATCGAGCCATCCTGAATGGCGGTATACCAGGGTTGTGTCCAGGCGTCCATTTCTGTCCCAACGCCCGAATCGCGCAGCTTGCGCCATAGCGCCAGAGTCTGCTGCCATTCTGTCGAATCCGGTCCGATCATCACTGTATCGTTTTCACCGATAACTTGGGCCTTGTATCCCTGTTGGATTGACCAGAGGATTTCAGTCGGCAATCCAACGGCGGGCATCTGCAACATGCCAACGGTGCCGCCGCTTTCACTTTCGATCTTTTCACCCGCAGCAATGAAATCGTCCCAGGTTTCGATTGTCGTTGGATCGATGCCGTATTGCTCCAAAGTGCTGTAGCGCCAGAAAACACCACCTGCCGGGCTGTTGGCAGGAACACCCCAGATACGTCCCTCGTAGGTCATCATATCCCAACCAACCTGCGGCAGCAGGTCCATGTACGGCTCGACCAGGTCGGTGATGTCCATCACCGCACCCATTTCCACCAGTGCGGGAATAGCAGTTGATCCGCCTTTAAACACATCCGGCAGACCAACACCTGCCGCCGCCGCAACGGTGATGTTGTTAAAAACATCGGCATTACTGTAGGTCACATCATCGACAGTTACGCCCGCGGCTTCCTGAATGTAGTCCAAGATAGGTTTATTGAATTCGGGTGTGTCCCAACCCCACGCGGTAATCGTTTGTCCTTCGGCGTTGCGGGTCATGATTGACGGTGCGGTCGAATCCTGTGCCATAGATATCGGTGCGATAATCAGGGTCGATACAAGCAGCGCCAAGCACAATAGACGCGGTCTGATGTCCATAACAAAATTCTCCTAAAAATAGACGGACGTCGATTATGAAATTTCAGTTGACTGGGTTATTCTATAGACTATAGGCAACCTCCTCGTTGGTCGGCGCACTTCGGTTTTAATGCTGCCCTAGTGGTAAAAGCACCTGGTGGCAGCCAGGTGAGGGCATCCAGTCGGCGAAGCGAGGAGGATGTTTTTGCATCAGGACTCGGACTTCTCATGTAACTTTGCTCCGCAAGAGTCTCGTACAACCAACTCAATTTCAACTTCCTGTCTTTCTTCGTAGTCACCTTTTGCGGCCATGACATTCAGAAGTACTTCCATCAACTTTTGGCCGGTTCTATAACGTGGCACATGGATCGTGGTGAGAGCAGGGCTTACGATGGAGGCAAGGGGAATATCGTCAAAGCCCACGATCGCAAGGTCTTCCGGGACACGACGATTTAGACGTCTCGCGGCTAGCATAGCGCCTACGGCAAGAATGTCAGAGTAGCAGGTGATGGCTGTCAACTGCGGAGCGCGCTCCAGGAGTTGCTCTAAGCACAGCGCACCCTCTTCTAAGGTTGCCTGTGAAGCTACCGTGACCCAGTGAGGATCCAACGCGATCTTATGATTGGTCAGCGCGCGTACATAGCCGGGTTCACGTTCATTTTCACCCGAAGGTTGCCACCCAATGTGCCCGATAGCTGTGTGCCCAAGACCTATGAGGTGAGACGTGATATTGTATAGACCTTCTTCACCAGGAATTTTCACAATGCCCGCTGCAACAGGTGATTTACTGGTCAGTATTGCTAACTTATGATCCCGAGCAAGGCGATTGAGTTCGGTTGCTTTCAGGCGACTCCCACAGATAATTGCTCCATCTACCTGTCGACTGGCAAAAATATCCAGATTAGCAAGCTCTTGCTTCGGATCATCATTCGTGGTCGAAATAATTACGCTGTAGCCGTGTTCACGGGCGACGTCTTCGATGCCATGAACCACATCGGAGTAAAAATCGGTAACGGTTGGGAGGGTTACTGCAATGAGTGAACTGGAGCCAGAGGCAAGTCCTCGAGCGAGTGCATTAGGGCGGTAACCCAGTTCATCGACGGCATCCAGGATACGCTGCCGAGTTTCGGGCGGAACCGAAATAGCATCACTCCCATTTAGGACAAAAGACACCGTCGCTTGAGTCACACCCGCCAGGCGAGCGACATCTGATTGGGTGGGTCGCTTTTTCAAACTCATAATATCTTGGCAAATGCTTCTAGACTATAAATTAGTTCAATAGTTATGCGGATTAGTTATCCGCATAACTAACGTACATCAAAGTTCGAATTATGTCAAGAAACTGTTTATTGTGTACAATTCTTGTTGGCTCTGAAGAAGCGAATATTCTGATTATGATGCAGATGAGGTTCCTAATGACAGATTTCGTGAGAATTCGAGATGTCAATCTGCGCGAGCGAGTCGCAGAACAAATTCGCACGGCGATTATTGAGGGACGTTTGAAGCCAAACGATCATATTGTCGAGTCGACACTCTCGCTTGAGCTAGAGGTCAGCCGAACACCAATACGCGAAGCTCTGATTCTGCTTGAGCGTGAGGCACTGGTTGTTACGGTACCGAACCGCGGCGCCTTTGTGCGGACCTTTAACGAGGACGATGTCAAGGCGCTATTTTCAATGCGGACAACGCTTGAAAATTTTGCCGCGGATCTTATTTACGAACAATTGTCTTCGAGCGACTTTGATGAACTTCGAAACTTGATTAGCAGGTTGAAAGTAAACCTTGAGCAAAAGAATATGAAATTGGCGCGTCGTGCTGACATGTCGTTTCATCAATACCTGGTAAATTTCAGTGACCATCCCGTGTTGATTCGTCACTGGCAGGAAATCGTTGCCCAGATTGCAGCAGTCCTGTATTTACGAGCAGATAGTAACCCAAACTATGACGAGTATGCGGTTATCAGCGATCATCAGCGGATTCTAGACGCGTATATTGGACGTAACCTTGAGCAGATCAAGGCAGAGAACGTACGGATCAATAATCGGGTGTCTGCCGAATGTGTCGTCGCAATACAGATTCTGCAGGAACAAGGTGCGTCGTAAAACTGGTAGAGCAGGTTTGGGGTGGAGCGAATTGGGATATGATCTGGCTGTGATTTGGTTTTGACGTTGGAGCGCAAAGCTTGTTAGCGTCGATATCATCAGAAAGCCAGTGTTTGTAGCCTGCGTTGGAGCGGGCAGAAAAGGTCATATTCGTGTCGTCAGTCGCTCAGCCTGTGATCTGAATAACTTGCCCCTTCGCCGCCGATTCATATGATCGGAATACCAATTCCATCGTTTTCAGATTGTCTTCGCCGGTCGTTTCACCGGCCTCTAGCGCTTTCAGAGCACGGGCAATATTGGTCTGCGCCGGGACGATGCTGGCGTGTACCACATCGTAGGCGGGTTCTGCCCAGGCATAATGTGGCGGCGCGAAGCGCGTTGACATAGTCCCTTCAGAGGTGGTTTCACGCAGCCAATAATCCGGGCCAAGCTCTAAGAAGCCGCTATCGCCCTCGATTTCGACATAGGTTTCGGGAAAACGGTCATACTCACGCCGTGTGGCAAAACTCATGACACAAATAACCGTTGCCCCGCTTTCCATCCGCAGTATCACGGTGGCCGTATCTTCGCCAGCAACTCCGGGAATGACCGTCTGAGTCTGGCAATACACGGACGCTGCTTCACCAAACAAGAAGCGAGCCAGATCGAAGAGATGGGGACCCACGTCCGACAGAATAAACTGCTCCAGGTCCTTCAGATAGGGTTGATTATCGAAAACCGGAAAGCTGCTGCGGTAGTCCAGACGCGCGCGAAACACCCTGCCGATATGTCCACGGTCGAGGGATTTCTTGATGGCGCGAATAGGCCGCTGCCAACGGAAATTTTCGTTTACGTAGAAGGGGACAGCCGCTGTTTTGCAGTGCTGCACCAGGCTTTGGCTGGCAACCAGCGACGTCGCCATCGGCTTCTGGCAAACAACGGGCAGTCCGTGTTCGGCAACCCTTCGCACCAAGGTCTCGTGCGATTCCGGGCTGGTACAAATATCGACAAAGTCAAACCGTTCCTGCGCCAGCATGGCCTCAAGATCGTCGTAGACTGAGGCTGGCGGGATAGCGAACTGTCCGGCCCTGTGCAATGCCGCCGCTATGGACTGATCGTATAGCGCAGCGCATTCCACTTCGCCGGTTTCGAGCCAGCCGGATAGTTGATAATAAGACCAGAACCCCGTACCTAACATTGCAAAACGCAATTTCGTGTTCATCTGTGTTTGTCACGGCTCCAACAGACTGCGCAAATATCGAATGCCCTCTTGCGTATACACTGTTTCTTTAGCCATTGTTTCAGCGATGCTGGTGTGAAATGGCAGCCAGTTTTCCAAGATGGCATTGAAGGATCGGTCCTGGCTACGCAAGGTGTCCAGGACCCAGGGAATATCGAGCTGGCCCTGACCCGCCGGTGCGCCATCAACCTGGAAGCCCATAGTATGGTCGGCGCGGCGTACCACGAAATCCTTGACGTGCAGGTTGACCACGTAAGGCCCCAGGATCTGCAACACCACCTCCGGCCCTTCGGCAGACCCTAGAGAATTGACGGTATCCAGGCAAATGCCTACCTTAGGATGCGCCAGGGTATCGATGATTCCGGCCAGTGTCCGCACCCTGAAGCGGTCATGGTTTTCAATCGCCAGCGTCACGCCGGTTGACTCCAGCGCCGGGAGGACAGCCTGGACCAGCGCGATGACTTCCTCCGGTGCTGGGTGATGATCACTGGTATCGACCACGACCCGCAGGATGGGCGAGCCGAGTTCGGCGGCGATGTCGATGTACTGTTGCAGCTGCGCCGTCTGGATGCCTCTTGTGCCCACTTCGATCTCGACGTCGCACGCGAATGCTTCATCACGCAGCCTTTTGCGCTCGGCGGCACTCAGGGGATGCAGCGGCAGATTGTCGGCGATCTGCACCAGCTTCAAGCCCATTGATTGTGCCAGGTGGACCAGCCCCAAAGCATCCAGTGGCTTTGTAGGTGTCTCGTAGCCCGGCACACCAATCGCCCAGGCTGAGGCATAGCTGCCTAAGCCCAACACTGTCATTGCAGGCTGTCAGTGATTTCGGCGACGCTTTGCTTGAGTGCGTCCAGGCTCATGATCTGCTGTTTCCAGTCCGGCTTAAAGATTTTGTCATAGGCCTTTTCAATCGCTAGCTTGGCACCATCGGAAAAGGGAAAACCAGATAAGCCAAAGACGATAGCGAATTCGATGCGCGCATGTCCCGAAAGAAACTCCCAGGCAGCCTCCGCAGGAACACCCATTTTGACTGCTTCGTCGTAGGCCTCTTTGATGGCAGTGACACAGGTGGCGGCGAAGGTCTCCACCAACGCTGGCTCCAGGATCGCCATTTGTTCGACCGTGATCCGGTAGTTATTCATGACCGGCGCGTACATATCGCGGGCGAGTTGGTCGCCTTTGGCCCAATCGGCTTCCGGCCCACGATGCAGCGCGGACACAATATGATGCTTGGCTTTGACTCCGCCGAACCAGTCGGTGCGAGCCTCATCGGTGATCTCGTCGTTGTACATGGGGGGATGGCAGGGGTGCGAGACATAGTAGCTGAGATCGTCGCGCAGTGGGATCACCTCGGCATAAGCTGCAGCAGGATCCAGACTGACAAGCATCGTGCCCGGCTTCAGCAGGTCGACAATTTCGTGTGTAACTTTACCGATAAGCCGGTCCGGCAAGGCCAGAATAACCGCATCTGCATCCGCCAGGGCCTGGTCACGATCTTTGACCGAGAGGCCACGCTCGGCCAGGTTGGCGATGCCCTGGTCGCTGATTTCGACCAGGGCCAGATCATATTTTTCAGGATGCTTGATCAGGTTGTCGGTTAAGCGGCAGCCCATTTTGCCGCCTGCGCCCAAAAGTGCCACTTTCATTCTCATCTGAAAAACTCCTTGTGGTTGTGCCTGGCCCGTGTTGCGGCAAGCACGATTGGCTAAAGAATTTGGTCAAGCTTTGCGACGGCGTAAGGCAGAAGCTCCAATAGGGTGTCGCCCTCAATGCGGAAACGCCGCCCTGGAGAGGCGCGGTAGACTTCTGGGGTATGCATCGCCTCATCGCCTGTGGACTCATCCAGGCTGGTCAACTGAAACTCTCCCTTTAAGCCGGACACAGTGACCTTAATTGCTGTGGGCCGATGGTTGGCAAGCAGCAGCCGCAGCCGCCCGTCTTTGCGCAGGACAAGGCCATTGGATTGAAGCGGATCACTTGACCACAGGGTCGCTTGTTCGCCCCCGGCAAACTCCGCCATAGCGGCAAAGACGTGATACATGGGATAGACCACGCCGGACGGCGCAGGGAACTGATCCGTCAGTGTTGCCTCGCTGCGCTGCATTAGCCCTAAACAGCCCGTCGTTTCGAAAAATGTCAGGGAATCTGCCTGGACCAGGTAGGCCAGGCTGCCCAGCGTCCAACCCGCGCCAAACAGAGACATCTGCCGGACATCGACCTGCGTGGGCAGACCCTGACTCTGGGTTGTAGATTCTACCGGGGTCGTCGCACTGGGATTCCAGCGCGGCTTCAAGGTAAGCGGTGACACGGCGATGGGTTTTCCTGCAGCGATGACTCTGGCATTGTCAACAATCGTAGCCAGTATGGGAAGCGTTTCTACCAGGGAATCGTTATCGAAGGCATGAACCTGCGGATTGACTGAGAATGCGACCCAATCGAGTGCTTCGGCTTGTGGTCGGCTGCGGTTGAGTTCAGTGAAGTACGCATTCGTGCCGCCGCCGATGGGCAGTGTGTAGGGATAATCTGCAAAGGCTGCCCGTGCCGCCTTAATCATGTCGTGTGACGTGGACGGGGATTCGGTATCAAAGATGAGCAGCCTGCCGTGAATCTGAAGCGCATCGGCTGTTTCACGCAGCCGGGCCAGCCTGCTTGTGGCATCCGATCCGAGGTGCAGGGCAATTTCGATTTCAGCACCCAACGCTTCGGCTTCTGTCCAGACCTGTTCTAAGACCGTCGCTATGTCACAGTTTTCAGACAAATCGATGCGCAGATGGGCCGGATACAGCAGTTTCAAAAGCTCGACTTGCCGCGCTGTCAGGCTTTCTCCATGGG
>JAIOHN010000730.1 GCA_019912985.1 Anaerolineae bacterium
GGATGGTGACGCTGCCGGGCTGAAACTGGCGGATGTGGCAGGCAATGAGGACGGGCGTTGGATTACGGATGAAAATGTCGGCATTTTGTGGAACTTTATCCACACATCATCGCCGATTATTTTGTTTATCGAGAACGAAAAAGCGTATGAGGTGGTGCTGGAAGTCCCTGGCATTCAGCCCAACGCCAAGCCTGCGCCCTGAGTTTAGGTCGGCTTTAGGCCCTCGCTCGATAATGGCGGCTGTATTTGTGAACCATACATGGGAGAAACGACAATGAAGGTGCTGGTAACCGGTGGCGCTGGCTATATTGGCAGCCACGTGACCGATATGTTGATTGATCGCGGCTATGAGGTGGTGGTGCTGGATAATCTGTACACCGGTCACCGTGAAGCTGTTCATGAAAAAGCAGTGTTCGTGGAAGCAGATTTACTCGATCACCCGGCAGTCAAGCAGGTGTTTGACGCTCACAAGTTTGATGGCATTCTGCATTTCGCCTCGCACACGCTGGTGGGCGAGAGCATGGAGAAACCGTGGCTGTATCTGCGTGATAATGTGGTGGCCGCCAGCAACTTACTGGAAGAAGCGGCGGAACACGGTGTCAAGCGCTTTATTTTATCCTCCACCGCCAACCTGTTTGATGACCCGGAAAAGCTGCCGATTGTGGCTGAGGAGCGGATTGTCCCCGGCAGCCCCTACGGCGAAAGCAAGTACATGATCGAGCGCCAGTTGTACTGGATGGACCGTCTGTATGGGATGGCAAGCTGCTGCCTGCGTTATTTTAATGCCAGCGGTGCGCACCCTGACGGGCATATCGGTGAAGATCATACGCCAGAATATCATCTGATTCCGATTATTTTGCAGGCGGCTTTGGGCCAGCGCGAAAAGCTCACTATCTTTGGCGATGATTATCCCACGCCTGATGGCACTTGTGTACGCGATTACGTTCATGTGATGGACCTGGCCGAAGCGCATATCCTGGCGTTGGAAGCGCTGGCGGATGGCAAAAGCCGCAAATACAATCTGGGCAACGGCCACGGCTACTCGATCCGCGAAGTGCTGGATATGGCGCGGCAGATTACCGGTAAGGACATCAAGGCGGAAAGCGGGCCACGCCGCCCCGGCGACCCGGCGACTCTGATCGCAGACAGCACGCGCATTCAGGAAGAACTGGGCTGGCAGCCGGAATTTAACCAGTTACACCAGATTATCGAAACGGCGTGGAACTGGCACAAGACGCACCCAGAAGGGTATGCCACGAAATAGGACTTTGCAAACGATGGTGAGGGGGTATGTTGACCCCCTCTTTTTATTCCTGGCTGGCCGCTAACTGCTGCGCCAGTTCCAGGGTGGGCGCGTAGGTGAGCAGACTGCTATCGTCATCGAGCGCCTGCAGGCAAATGCTGTCGTCTTCCCCAGACCAGCAGCCGTCTGCCGCAGCGGCGTCAAAACGCTGGTCGCCAAAGGTGGTGTAGGCGCTGTCAAACTCCGCTGCTTCGCTGGCATCATCCCAATCAATGCGCAGGACCCAGGCAAGCTGGCCGCTGGTTTCATCGCGGTAAATCTGGACGTGATCGCCACCCCAACCGGCAGCCGCAGTGGCCGCTGTTCTGGAGGAAAGCTGTGTCTTGAGGTACTGGTTCAGATAGAATTCACCCATCGTCGTATCCCAGATTTGCGTCCAATGGTCATCCAGGCTAGGCGTGGTCAGCGTGACCTCAAGCGGGGCTTCGCCAGCCAGATATTTTTCGGGATGCAGGATTTGCTCCATGGACTGCGGCAGGTTGCTATAGGCCGCGTTGACCTGTTCCCAGCCACCCGCTTCGTAAAGCGCAAGGACGAAATCCATGCCGCGCTCGTAAGGCGAAAGCAGTTCCGCCGTGATGACATCGGGAATGCCAGGCGGCAGCACCAACGAGCCGGTGAGCGCACCCTGAAGCAGGAGCTGCAAGCCTGTGCCGAGCGGATCTTTCTCCGCGACGGACTGCGTAAAGGTGGTCATGACCAGCGTGGCGTCGCCCTCGATCAACGACAGCACGGCCTGGTTGTAGTCGGTATTATCGCCCGGTGTTTCCTGAACGCGCACGAGATCAAAATTCTGGTCTTGCAGCGCATGGGTGTATTCATGGACGTAGATGATCTGCTCCATGAGCGGGAGGGTATCGCCTAGCTGGCCGCCGCTGATCAAAATGGTGTTCATTTGCTTGGTTTCCGGCTCGTAGAAACCGCCCACCTGACTGCCAAGCAGTTCCAGATAGATGGACATATAATCGGTTTGCGGCGGGAGAAAATCAAAGGCGATGTAGAACTGCGAGATTCGCTCGGCTTCTTCCTCATCAAACTCGGCATTGTACAGGCCAAGCACATAATCCACCGCATCCTCGCGGGCGGGGAAAAGGAGAATCAGCGGGTCGGGCTGCTCCAATTCACGCGTTTCGCGGGTGTAGCTTTCCAACCCTGCAATGTAGTCCAGCAGTGCCGGGTTGGGTTCGGAATCCTGGGCAAGTGTGGTGGGGGCCACCATCACCAGTATCAGCAAAAGTAGGAATAAGCGCTTCATCTAAGGGCCTTTCTCTCCATCAGCTTTGTCATTATAGAGAAAAACACCTGAAAAAGCCTGCTTTGGCGACGAACACAAAGTGACTTCTCATTCGAGGACGGGCAGCAGCGCAAATCCAGGTGGTGAGCTAGAGCCATCCGGGAGATACACCGGTAAGCGTTCGCCATTCTCCAGCCACCCGATACGTATCTGCCAGTTGGTGGTGTCCGTATCGGCGAGCAGCGGGAATAAGAGACGATCGGTAATGGGTTCGCCCGGCTGCCAGCCTGAGGTGGGGGCATAGCCGCCCTGTGGTGTGCGATCTTGCTGGGCGATGATGGCCTCTGTATGGTCGATCACATGCACGAACCAACTGTAGTTTGCATCTATCGGTTCAGCGGCGGACCACTGTAAGCGCACGCGCAGGCCATCCGAATCGCGGGTGATGGCATAAGAATCCAGGGTGATCGGGCCAAACTGCCAGCCGCCGGGTGTGGTGGGATCGGGATCGGGAGCGCGATCAAAATAGACGGCGCGGTGCTGCGCGACCTGCTGTTCTTTTACAAAATAGGCGCTCTGCCAAAGGTCACGCTCCTGCCAATTGAGGGGGTCCGCCGGGCCAAACCATGACACGAACCAGAACGGATCGGTCTGTTCCAGGGCATAGCGCCACATGGTCTGGGTGCGGGAGTCGTCGGGACTGCTGGGCGCGTTCATCGAGCTGATGTAAGCGCCGTTATCGACATCGAGCAGCACATCATCCAGCAGCAGCGAGGCCACGACGACAGTTCCCGGCGGAGTCAGCGCCTGACTGAGCGCAGCTGCATCGGTCTGTTCCTGACGGCTCGCGACGACTAAAAGGCCGACTGCGATTGTCACCAGCACCGCGACCTGTACGATGCGCTGGCGCACCACAGCCTGGATGATGCCTGCGATAGTAATCAGCAGCGCAGTGACAGGATAAGCGACATCCACGCCGTTTTTGAGCCAGGCGGGTTCCAGTGGCCAGTGGGTGCGCAGCAGCGCCAGATGGCCGAGGATAGGACTGTAGGCCGGGTTGAACATGACCGGGCTGGTGCGCAGAATCTGGTTGGCGGTTTCAAGGTCGGGATAGAACCAGAGGCGCAGTGTGTTTTCATAGTAGAGGTAATTGAACAGGATGCCGAGCACCTGAATCAGCAGTGAAAGCAGGCTGAATCCGGCCAGCACCAGCGCCAGCCAGGGCTTGCGAAAGGCATCCTCGATCAGCGGCGCGAGTAAGAGTGCCGCCAGCGGCAGCGCGGGCAGCAGAAAGCGCGGCCCCCAGACAATCCCGCCGTGCCAGCTCCACCAACCCGCGAAGGCCAGTGCTTGCAGCGCCACCAGCACGACGATCAACCAACTGAGCCGGGACTCGCTGCGGCGGAAGATCAACCAGCCGGGGATGCAAAGCAGCAGCAGCGGGCTGTACCAGAAAATGCCGCGATAGGGGCTGAAGAAAAGGCCATAAAGCCCGACCAGCAGCGGATTGTTGAAGCCTTCACCGGAGTCAAAATGGTAGCCGCTTTCGAGGGGGCTGCCGAAGCGCGTCCAGTTGTAGAGTGCCAGCAGCGCCAGCACGATGCCCAACGGCAGCAAAAAGTTTATCCAGGCGCGGAAGTTGAGCAACTGCCGCCAGAACACGTATAGCGCGATCACCGGGATGAACAGCACGTAGATCGTGTTGACTCCCACCAGCAGGCCGAGGCACAGCCCCGCAATCCGCAATGGTAGCGCACGGGAGTCGGCAGTGTGGGCGCAGATGGCTACCAGGAGCAGCAGCAGGGCCGCTAATGGCTCGCCAAACAGGGTTTTGACGTAAACTGCTGCCAGCGTTGCCAGGCCGTAGATGAGGGCGAGCACAAACGCAGTGCGGTCACGGTAGCCCAGGCGACGGGCAAAGTAAGCCAGCGCCAACGCGGTCAAGGCCGTGATCAAAAGGTTGAAGAGCATGGCAGTGGCACGGGTGCCGAGTCCCGGCACAATTTGCGCCAGCGCCACCAGCGGCATCAGTGCCAGCGAAGGAGTCAGTCCTTTTTTGGAATAGAGCGCATCGTCGAGGCCGAAACTGCCCATGCGCCCGTCTTCGGTCAGCAGCCATTCGGTGTGGCCGATGACGTTGATGTCAAAGCGGCCATGTTCGACTGCGGTATCAGCGACGGCCAGCAGCGCCTGACCATCAGCGCTGAGGGGCGCGCTGACACAGGCCAGCGTATAGGCAGCGAGCAGCAGTGCGACCAGCAGAATAGACTGGTTTATCCGCGTCAACCCACCCCCCAGATGCCGACCATCGCCAACATCAGCACCACAAAGGTCACAATGGTCATCCCGATACCGACACGGCTGAAATCACCAAAGCTATAACCGCCTGGCCCCATCATGAGGATGTTGACCGGATGGGCAATGGGCGTGAGGAAGGCTGTCGAGCAGCCGACCGACACAGCAACGGCAACTGCCTGCGGGTTGATGCCTACCTGAAGGGCGGCTGTGACCGCGATGGGGCCGACGATCAGCGCGGCGACCTGCCCGCCGATCACCTGCGTCACCAGCACCGTGAGGGCAAATAACCCGGCAATGAGGGCCAGCGCGCCATAAGGTGAGAGTAGCGCTACCAGTGTCTGACCGAGTTTATCGGCCAGTCCGGTATTGATCATGGCAATGCTGACCGGGAGCATCCCGGCGATGAGGAAAATCACGCGCCACTCGATGGTGCGGTAGGCTTCATCCATGCTGGTGACATCGGTCAGGATCAAGGCGACCCAGCCCAATATGACGGCCTCGGCCAGCGGGATGACGTTGAAGATCGCGGAGATCAGGACCAGGGCTGTGATCAGCAGCGCCCAGATCGCTTTTTGCGGCTTGGGCGGCTGGAAGATGTGGCTGCTTTGCAGCAGCATGTAGTCGCGTTCCTGGGCCAGCTTGCGGATGCGGTTGATGGGACCGACCATCAGCAGCGCATCGCCCACTTGCAATGGTGTTTTGCCGACATCGGTGCGATAACTGCGACCTTCGCGCCAGAATGCCACACTGGTCAGGCCGTATTTGTTGCGAAATTTGAGGTCACTCAGGGTTTTACCCACCGCAGCGGAGCGGGGTGGGATCAAGACTTCGGTCAGGTCTACCGAGTAATCATGCTCCCGGTGACCATTATCGCGCCCCACCGACAGCCCCCACTCTTCCAGATGGCGAACACGCTCCTCGCGGCCCATCACCAGCAGATAGTCGTTGGCGTTGATGATTTCAATCGGCTCTGGCGCAAGCATGGCGTGATGGCCGCGCCAGATAGCGACGACGGTCAATCCCAGTTCCGCGCCGATATTGCTATGGCTGAGGGCGGTGTTGACCAGCCGCGAGTCGGGGAGGACACGGACTTCCCACAGGCGTTCATCGAGGCGATAAGTCTCACGCATTTTGCTGGATAAGCCGTATGGACTGAGCGCCTGCGCCATCGACTCACGACTTGGCAGGAGATGCCGCCCAATGACCGCCATAAACAGCAGGCCAGCCAGCACGATCAGGCCGCCGGCCGGGACGAAAGAGAGCATGGAAAGCCCCTCCTGCCCCTGTGTGATCAAAATATCACTGAGGATGATGTTGGCAGTCGTCAGATAGGTCGCCATGCCACCGGTCAGCGTGCCAAAGGCCAGCGGCATCAGCAGCTTGGAGGGGCGCACATTGGCCTCGCGGCTGACATGCATGGCCGCGGGCAGCAGCACCGCCCCGGCAGCAATATTGTTCATGATCAGAGACAAGACCGCGCCCACCAGCATAAAGATGACGACCAGGACCGCCTCTGAGCCGCCGCTGACCATGCGAATGCGATTCGCGATCCACTGGACGACACCGGTGTCTTCCAGCGAGCGGGTGATGACAAACAATCCCATAATGACGATGACTGCGGAACGGCTGAAACCTGAAACGGCATCCTGTGCAGAAACCAACCCGGTGAGGGCGAGTGCCAGCAGCACCATGAGTGCGACCAGATCGGCACGGAAGCGGTTGGAGATAATCAGCCCCAGCGCGGTGGTGATAATAACAACGAGTAGTAATTGGTCTGGAGCGAGGGGCATCATATATGAAAACAGCTTGATTTTTAATTGGAAACCAAGCAAGTATAGAATACGGAATGTTAAGATTCAACAGCTAGAATTACTGAACCGGGATCTCGAGTTGTGCGCGGGCTGCTTTGGCCGCATCCGCCACCATTTCCAGCCGACTGAATAAGATCATGGCCTGCTGAAGATATTGTGCTGCCGCGATTGGCTTATCACGCCGGGCGAGGCTCTGGCCGAACGCCATCATGGTGCGTGCCAGTTCACCCTCATGCCGGCCTTCGCGCAGGGTTTGGAGGGCAGCGCGATAGTAGGCGTCGGCATCCTCCCAGGGAGTCAGGTCATCGGTGCGGACATCGGGCATGGCCGTAACGACATCCCCCAGGGCGCGGTAGGCGACCCCAAGTACCAGCGTTTCACCACTTTTGTGAGCGGTACGCAGGGCGCGCCGCCCATAATCCCAGGCAACCGGGACATTGTTTTTCTTCAAATGGACGATTGCTAATCCTGCGTAAGTTTCCGCGAGGGTATCAAGATGCGGATGATGGGTTTCGGGCGAGGTCTTATAGATCTCGATGGCCTCCATCAGCAGGGCTTCGGCACCTTCGCAGCGGCCCATATTGATGAGCATCTGGCCTTCGTTCGCCACGGCGACCATTTTTAGCTCGTACAGATTATAGGCGTTGGCGAGATCATAGGCTTTGCGAAAGAGCAGGCGTGCGTGGGTGTATTCCCCTTTGTTGCGGTATGTTTCGCCGATGTTGTGGTCCATGGCAGCGATGCAGCGCCAGTTTTCAATTTGTTCAAATAACACGCGGGCGCGTTCAAAATGGGTCAGGCTGGCGTTGAAATTGCCGCGCTGCCCCTGAATGTTGCCTAGAAGATGCTCGGCACGAGCCTGATTGGCTGCATGGTTGCTATCCAGCGCTTCCTGCGCGAGCGCTGCAAGCTGCTCGATCGCTTCACGAAAGCTGGTCTTGCCGGTCTTCCAACTGCGGTAGACATTTATGCAGATGTTCTCAAAGGCGGGTGTGGGTTCCTGACTGATGCTGTTTGTCATCATAAGTTCCCCCTACACAGTTTTTTGCATCATAATAGAGGGAAGTAAAGTAATATGCAATATCTAGTTATATGTTGTCGGGGATTTCGTTAAGCATTGTGACACTGCTGGCGATGATTTGAACCGGTATGTTCTGGGTGCGGGCGCGGTAGAGCCGGGCCGTCTCGGTGATGGAGGCGTAGGCATTGGGGAAGGTCAAAATCGCCTCACCGATCATGCCGCAGCGCAGCATGAGATCGATGCACTCCTCATCCGGCGCGATGTCGAAATCCGCGCCCTGCCAGTTGACCGGCCCTTCGAAATAGCCGACATCGGAGAACAGAAAGTAAAACGCCGGCACGGATTGATAGGGCTTGAAGACGCCCACATAGAGGCGCGAGAGCCCGTTAAAGTAACGGTATACCTGGCAGCGATACAGCTCTGGTGCTTTTAAATCGAAAATATTACTCATGCGTTGTCCTGTGTCTTGACCAGTACCCGATCCACGCGGCGGCCATCCATATCCACAATCTCAAATTTCATCCCTTCCCATTCAAAGTGGTCGCCAATGTGCGGGATGCGCCCCATGCGCGTCATGACAAAGCCGCTCAGGGTTTCGTACTGGCTGTGCTCTTCCTCAGGGAAGATGTTTTTGCCCAACAACTCTGCCAGATCGTCAATGTGCATCAGGCCATCCAGCAGCCAGGACCCGTCCTCGCGCTGGACGGCATCGGCTTCAGATATGGTCGTGACATCTGGTTCTGGAAATTCACCGATGATGCTCCCAATAATATCACTGATGGTCACCATCCCTTCGATATCACCATGTTCATTGATGATGATGGCGGCCTGCGTCCCAGAGGTGCGAAATGTTTCGAGCGAACGCAGTACCGGCATACTCTCTGGCACGTAAAGCGGCGACCGAAGGAAGTCGCGCAGGTTGGGTTTCTCATCTTGCAGCAGCGCGGGCAGCAAATCGCGCACAGACAGCACGCCGATCAAATTACCGGGTTCGCCTTCAAATACGGGGTAGAACACGTGGCGACTGTTGGCGATGTTTTTTCGAATGCCGTCATAATCCTCGGCCACATCAATCCAGATAATATCGGAACGATAGGTCATCACACTGCTGACGCGCCGGTCACCGATGCGAAAGAGGTTGTTGACGATGTCCTGTTCGGCCTCTTCGAAAATGCCGGCCTGCGTCCCTTCCTCCATCATGAACTCGACCTCTTCTTCCGTCACTGCCGGTTCCTGCGAGGGTTTCATGCCCAACAGCCGCAGAATTAGCTCGGTCGAGACACTTAAGAGGTAAACCACTGGCGCGACCACACGCGACAGCATTTGCATGGGACGGGCCATCAGCGAGGTGATGCCTTCCGCATTATTAAGCGCGAGACGCTTGGGGACCAGCTCACCCAATACCAGTGACAGATAGGTGATAAACAGCACCACCAGCGCCAAGCCGAGGGCATCACTATAACGCGCCAGCGGCGGAATCGTCTTCAGGAATGCCGAGAGGCCGCCCGCCAGTGACGCGCCACCGAATGCCCCGGAGAGAATGCCGATCAGGGTGATGCCCACCTGTACCGTGGAGAGAAAACGTGTGGGGTCTCCCGAGAGTTCCAGCGCGGCTTTCGCGCCTGCATCGCCTTCATCAGCGCGCTGTTGCAGGCGCGCACGGCGAGAGGAGATCAAGGCGGCTTCTGACATGGCGAAGACGCCGTTCGCGAGAATTAACAGTAGGACAATGACCAATTCGGGGTTTATCGCCGGTTCCTATCACTCAACTATGAAGTGATATTTTGCACCAGCCTGCCACCGATTTCAACAGGTATCGGGTCTAATCGTCATCCTCCTCGTCATCATCACTCCCTCTACCGCGACCTCTGCCCCTGCCGCGCCCCTGTCCACTATCGTCATCGTCGTCCTCATCATCGTCCCGAATCTCTTCGGTGCTGACCGGCGGCACCACGTTCACTTCTTCGGTGTTCACGGGTGGTGCGACTGCTTCCGTAGCCAGCGGCGGTACCACACAGGGCGTTGCCAGTGGGTCAGGCGTGGCGTTCGGTTGCGCTTCCTCGGTCGCGAGTGGTGAGTCGATACAGGGGATTTCATCGACATCGAGAGCGACATCTTCTGTGGCTACCGGTGGATCAATCCCCGGTTCTTCGGTATCGACTGGCGGCGGGACGACAAGGTCCAGCGCCTCGACTTCGAGAATATTGTAGCGTACCAGATAGGTGCTGACGCCGAAGAGCATGGTGAGCAGCCACAAGCCAGTGATGACCCACATCGTCCATTTGGCCTGTTTGAACCAGTAGCGTTCGACATCTGTCTCGCCGCGCTTTTTGGCTCGTGCGATCTGGAAGTCCTCGCGCAGCATCCGATAGACCACATAAGTGGCTAGTAACTGGGCGGGCAGCCCCAGGATGCCGTGGATGGTCGGCAGCAGGTAGCGAAATTCACCCGGTTCACGGAAGATCCCTTCGGTCACATCAAGCCGGTAGGAAGCGATCATCAGCAGCAGGATCAGCAGCCAGTTGATGGCGGTAATGCCGATCATAATCCATTTATGATGGGGCCGGTGCAGCCCTCGCCGGGCATAGAAAACGCCGATCAGCAGCAGGGGGATGATGAGCAGCAAATAGGCCAGCAGGCTTAAATCTGCCAGCAAGCTCGCGCCAGTGCCGAGAAATCCCGGCGGTTCCAGGTGAAGATCCATGCAGTTATCTCCGTGTGTCTTTACTGGTCGTGTATGCTTACGTTGATCCGTAGACGGATTGGGTTTACTATCGCACGAATCCTCATTTGCCGCTTAAGCCAGAGAATCGATATTTCTGGAATCAAAAGGACGCAGAGAAATCTGCGCCCTTTGACAACGTGTAAAGAGATGGATCGTGCTTATTCTTCTGTCAGGGTGAGTACCATGCGCGCGATGCTGACTCCATCTTCGCTCAGGCTGCTGCTGACCGTGGCACTTTCGACAGCGCCAAGAATCGCCTGGGCGTCTGCAGTTTCTGTTTCGCTGGCGAACGCGCTCATCAGATCCATTACTGAAGTCAATCCTTCGGGATTAAACCAGCCGATGCTGGAGGCATCCGGCAGCAGGTAGGACTGCGCATTGGTGTAGCGGGCATTGGCACTCAGGCCGCCGTCCCCTGTGAGCGCAGTGGTGACTGCATCACGGGTTCCCAGGGCGAAGACCGACTCGTTCGCGCCCAGGAGTATCTCCACCGGGAAGGGCATATCCGGCGTGGTGATCGTGAGTACCGTCACCGTCGTACCGCCAATTTCCTCTTCGCTGATCTCGGCGGTGGGACTACTGGCGGCAGTGGAGGCCGAATTTTGTGATGACATCTCGATCAATGCCGCAAGCTGATTGAGCGCGCGTGACAGCCCGGTTACTGTATTCTGGGCTGCTTCTGCATCTGTGACCTCGACCAGGAACGCCAGGTGAACGGGCATTCCATCAGACATGCCGGACAGCGCGTTCATGAGCTCGTCGCCAAATCCCAGCGACAGCGCGTAATTGCCGGTCATCCAGCTCAGTACATCATCATACAGATCGAGACCGGTCAGCGCGGTGAAACCCTCCTCAACCTGGGCGAGGCCTTCAGTCACCTCATCGGGGGTGACTCCGGCTTCTGCCATCATCTCAGCCTGTGCTTGCAGCGCGACATCCAGGCTATCGAGTCCCATGGTCACCGAAGCATTCAAGTCTGTTCCCTGAACGTAAAAGGGGGTGTCGCCAATAATGTAACGCCCAAAGCTCAGATCGACTGGCGCGGTGATCGCCAGTGACATGCCAGGCATATCGCCAGCCTGCTGCGCTACATCAATCACCAGCGCGGTGTTATCAAAAATCGTCAGGCCCGTCGCAGTACCTTCCAGGCTGTTCAGCAGCGCACCATAGGCTTCCATGGCCTGCGCGACCTCGGGATCACTGGAAATCATGGCTTCGAACAGCGCTGGCGTGTCGTAGTAGATTGTCATGTTGTAATCGTCAGCAGGCAGTCTATCGAGTGCATCGGTAAACAGGCTGTTATCGGCAAGGCTTTGCTCGTCCGCATCGCCTACCAGAATCGCATCCAACTGATTTGAGAGTAGGATAGCGTCTTCGGTCACCACCAGACCTGTGGGCGTACTGCCCATCGCATCATCTGGTTGACGGAGTATGGTATAGCTATCTTCATCCACACGGACATATTCGTCACCGCCAGATTCTAACAGATCCTCAAAAAATGCGACTGCTGCTTCGCGATCCGTAATCTGGGCGGCGAAGACCATAGGTGCTTCATCGTCATTGCTCGAACTGTCATCCACCAGCATGTCAAACGACAGCATGGCGAAGGCCCCTGTATCGCCCAACCAGCTGCGCACGGTTTCATCGAAGGTGAAATCCGCATCCATGTCACGCAGGGCGCTGTTGAGCATCTTTGACAGCGTGGGGATTTTCTCCTCATCGGCTGGTGTGACGGCATTCAAGCGCTCAATTAAGCCATCAAGTGTTTCAATAAATGCATCATCAGTGCGGAAACTGATAAGCAGTGGGGTATCGGCGGGAAGATAACTCCCAAGGGTGTTAAGATCATCCGGTGGCAGCGCCAGTGCGGGAATGCTGCTCAGAATCAAAAGGGTGATGAACAGGAAAGCTAAAAGTGTCTTTCGCATGTCTTTTCCTCTCATTATTCGATTGGGTATCGCTATTCCACTATACGATGAATCGATATTGGGGTTGCATAGAGACCCGTCGATGCGCAGGATTCTGACAAAATTTTACGTTTTGAACCTGAGCGTGTCGCTTATGATAGTACAGTGAGGCGATGCGCCAGGAGCGAGGTTATTTCTTCATGCAAGGGCACCTAAAATCAAGATGGCTGGTGTTCACCGGCGTGCTGATTGCGGGTAGTGTGGTGGTTGGAGCCTTTCTGCGCCGTCTCCGGCTGCGCCCACCGCTGGCATCTCATGAAGCGGCGTTCCAGCATGAGGATGTGCCTGCCCTGCCATCTGCGCCTGTCCCTGCACGCTCCACACCTACACCTCATCCTGATAGCGAGAATCTCCTCGCCAGCCGCTGGTTCCGCTGGGCATTGTTCATTGAAGTGCTGGTGGCCTTCCTCTGGCTGCTGCTGAATGTGCCGCCGCCCTTCTCGACGGTGATTTTTGTGGGTGTGATTGCGCTGGTGGTATGGGGCGTGCGCACGCGTCCGCAGATCGACCCTCAGTTCCCCTCGGCGATGATAAAGCGCTACCTTCGCGTGGACCAGATGGTCATCGCCCGCGCGATTATCCTGATTGGGTTGGGCTTGTTGGCGGCCAGCACCTATCTCTTCCGTCCTGGGAGCCCAGCAGACTCGCTCACATCCGCTGCACTGCTCCTGCTCCTGAGCATTCTGGTTCTGCTGACTGGCTTTGCGCTGACTGGGAAGCCTGCTGTGCTGCCTGTGCCGATGCTGTCGCAGACCCAACCGAAGCAATGGGCGCTGGCGTATAAAATCATGCTGGCAGGCGGGATTTTCCTGCTGTGGCTGCTGGCGGAGATCAATGGTGGTCTTCTGGGTGTGGCGTTTCTGCGAGGGGCCAGCACAGGGGTGCAGTTCATCTTGCTGTGCGCAGGCGTGACCCTGGTTGCGATCGGCTTGGGCGCGGGGCCTATCGTCGGTGGCCGGTTGACGCGGTGGGAGATCGGGTTCCTGGTGCTGGTCACGCTGATCGCGCTGACGCTGCGCTTCTGGCGATTGGATAGCGCGGTGCACTTCTTTGTTGATGAACTGTCGTTCTCGGCGGGAATGCGCCGCCTGTGGGCTGATCCGCAGATAAAGCTGCTGGCACCGATGGAGCGAATCGCGGCGTTTCCCTATCTTTTCGCTTATCTGCAAACCTTCGGAGGCGATCTTTTTGGACGCAACCTGATTGGACTACGGGCGACCGGCGCTTTTCTCGGCACTATGGGAATCCCGGCGCTTTACCTCCTGGCACGCACTCTGTTCGACCGCAAAACAGCAGTCATCGCGGCGCTGCTGCTGGCGACCTACCCGCTGCATCTTCAGTTCAGTCGGATTGGCATTTCGGAAATTGCCGCGCCGTTGTTTGCCACGCTGGCATTGGCGTTCCTGGCGCGTGGGATGCTGCACGACTCGCGCCCGGATTACGCAGCAGGTGGCGCACTGCTGGGGCTGACGCATTATTTTCACGAGGGTTCGCGGCTGCTGTACACGCCGCTGGCAGTGCTGTGGGTGGTTGCGATTTATCTCCTGTGGCGACCACGCCTGAACTGGCGTCACCTACTGGTGGCGGTGGTGGCGTTGGTGCTGGTGGCCGCGCCGGTCTATTACACTCTGATTGGGCTGGATCGACCGCTGGCGGCGCGGATGGTCAATAATGACTCCGGGCTGGCTCCGGCTTACTGGAGTGATCTGTTCGCCAAAGGTGGTTGGGAGAAGCACATTCAGGATCATGTGCTGCCGCCTTTCCTGTTTTACATCCACACGATTGACGAGACCTTATTTTATAAGGGTGATAGCGGCCTGCTGCTGCCGGTGATCTTTTCGCTGTTTATGCTGGGTGTGATCTATGCGCTGCGCCGCTGGCGGATGCTGGGAATGCCGCTGCTGTTGTTGTGGGTGCTGGCGACGGCGATGGGCAACTCACTGATGGTCGGCAGTGCCGGGTCGCCGCGTTTTGTGATGGTTTTCCCGGCGTTGATGCTGCTGGCGGCAGTGGGCATCCGTTATGGATTGGCTTTGCTACTGCCGAGGGGGCAGCGAGCGCAGGTGCTGCTGGTGGTGCTGGCGGTGGGATTGGCTGTGTTCCAGACGGTATTCTATTTTGCCTATCACCTGCCGCTGTATAACGAACAGTTTCGCAGCAATTGGGGGCATCCCGACGCCGAGGATGCCGTACTGCGTTCGGTCGATTTTCCCGCGAAGACGCGGATTCAAATTATCAGCCTGGCCGCTCCTGAGGAGTCCTTTCTTCAGGGGATGATGTACTTCATGAACGAAGATTTGACGGTGGTGACCACCTCACGGGCGGATTTCGATGCAGAGTATATTGCTGATTTGCCGATGCGCGTGGATTTTGCCTTTTACGTGGATCAGGATGACCAGCAAACGGTCGAACTGCTGCGGCGTTATTTTTACCTGCTGCCACCGGAGATGAGTCCTTACGATGTGCCGCTGGCTCATCAGTTTGTGCTGTATTACGCTCCCTATGTGCGCGGTTACTCCGATCAACAGCGGGCTGAGGTGCCATGAGCCAGCGACGTGGACTTAGTATCCTGCTGTTCGCAGGCTGGGTAGTGTTTCTGCTGATCGCAGCGGTAATGGCGGCGTTGTTGATTGTGGTAGGGCGGCCCTACTCGACCATCGCGCTGGCGCTCATGGTGGGCGCCATGAGCGTTGTAGTGGTGCGGCAGATGCACGTGGGTGGCGTTGTTCGGCGGGTGGCGGCATGGCTGGAAGCGACACGAGTTATCCAATTTGCACGACGTAATTCGCTGGCGGTGACTCATGTGCTGGCGGTGGGAGCAGTTTATCTCATGGTCGCCAGCGCGCAGATGTTTCAGCCAGGGCGAAACGATCAGCAGTTGCTGCTGGCGGTGGGATTATTCCTGCTCGGCGGGTTGGTGTTCGGCGGGGCGCTGTGGTTGGCTGCGCGAACCGCTCATGGGCTGCCGCTGCCCGGGCTGGCAACTGCCAGAGCGGATTCGGGGAGGGTTTACTGGTGGCTGGTCGGCGCGGGGGGAGTGCTGCTGCTGGCCCTGGCCGAGATCAGCGGCAGGCTGTTAAAGCTGGACGCGCTGGCGGTGGTCTCGACCCATGTACAGTTTGTCATGCTGTTGGGCGGGATAGGCTTGATCGCGGCAGGTCTGGGCGGCAGTGACTGGTTCGCCGCTTCTGCTGTGCGCACGCGTCACAGCAGCCGGAATGAAATCGTACTGGTCGCAGGGATCATGCTGCTGGCATTGGTGCTGCGTGGATGGCAGTTAGGGAGCAGCATCCGTTTTCTGGTTGATGAACTGGGATTCTCCAACGGGGTTATCGTGCAGGAGGATCAAACCTATCAGCCGCTGCTGCAACAGGTGGATGATATCGCCGCTTTTCCGCATGTGTTCCCCTATTTCCAGACACGCGCTGTGGAACTGCTGGGCCATACGCTGACCGGTTTGCGAGCGAGTAACGCTGTGTTCGGTATGCTGACTGTGGGGGCGCTGTATCTGCTGGCGAAGACACTTTTTGATCGAAAAACGGCACTGATCGCGGCGCTGCTGCTGGCGACATTCCCGCCGCATCTGCATTTCAGCCGCCTGGGGGTGATCGAAACACCGAGCGCCTTCTGGGGGACGCTGGCGCTGGCATTCCTGGCACGCAGCGTAGTGAGTGGTCGACGGCGTGATTATGTGCTGGCGGGTGTTTTGCTGGGGATAACCCATTACTTTAACGAAGGCGGACGGTTGCTGTATACGCCGCTGGCACTGGCATGGCTTGCTGGTCTGGGGGTGGTCTACCGCCGCTTGCCCTGGCGTCATTTGCTGGTTGGCGGGTTGGCACTGCTCCTGGTGGCTGCACCAGTCTATTACACCCTGTTTGGGTTGAATATTCCGCTGACCGCGCGGATGGAAACAACCAATGTCGCTCTGAATGCGACTTACTGGGAAGAACTGCCGCAGGCGGGCGGCTGGCGTTACTATGCGCGGGGGCAACTGCTCAATCCGCTGCTGGTTTACGTCCATGTGCCAGACCCCACACTTTACTATCACGGCGATACCGCCATGCTGCTGCCGCTGCTGGTGCCGGGGTTTTTGCTGGGTGTGTGGTATAGCGTGTGGCGCTGGCGCAAACCCGGTTTGATGCTGTTGTTGCTGTGGCTGCTGGCGACGACCGCCGGGAACAGTCTGCTGACGATCAGTGTATCAGCGGTGCGTTATGTCATCACCCATCCGGCGGTAGTGCTGTTGGTGGCGGTTGGTATTCGTTATACCGTGCCGTTGATTTTGCCGGAAGCGCTGGTCAGCAAGCGCCTTTCGCGGTTGGCGGTGGTAAGCCTGGTCGTATTGATGGCAGCGGTACAGGTCGGCTATTATTTTGGCGTGCATATTCCCGCTTATAATCGTGATGTGCGCGCGATCTGGGGCAGCCGTGACCCGCAGGACGCGGTGCTGCGTTCGCTGAATTTTCCACCCGGCACTCGGATTCATATTGTCACCCATGTGCCTCTGGCAACTGATTATGCTCAGGGCTTGCTGCGCTTTCTGCGTCCGGCGCGTGATCTGACGTTGGATGTGGTGCTGGCGGAGGATTTTACGGCGGGTTATCTGGATGACCTGAGCAAGCGCTATGATCATGCGTTTTTTATTGAGCCAGATGATGAGACGGTGTTGGAAACACTGCAAACGCATTTTTATCTGCTGCCGCCGGAGGATAGTCCCTACGATGACATCGCGCTGGATGCGCAGTTCGAGCTGTATTATGCGCCTTACCTGCGTGGGGTATCATCCTGAATCAAAAGGGCGCAGCGTGTGCCGCGCCCTTTAAGCCAGTGGAGACTAGCCTTCTTCGTCCTCGCCCCCCCAATGTGGCCTTGGT
>JAIOHN010000731.1 GCA_019912985.1 Anaerolineae bacterium
AATGATAGTAGAGGTCATCCACAAGTGATGGTAAAGGCGGATGTACTGCTTCTGATCTAATGAGACGGATGCTTCCTGAATAGCACACTAGGTGCTGTAAGCAGTGGTAGCTGCAGCCCGCCACCTCGTTGACCGGCAAACGGTTTGCCACAAGTTTCGCCCACAAACGCAATCCAGTACCTGGATCGTCTGTTGTACTGCATCATTGACTTTTCCCACCTGGAAGTATTGATCGCCAATCTCACAGCAAGCGCCAGCAGTATATCCCAACCCCGGCAAACGGTTTGCCATTAGCAGTCATTGCGGTTCTTTAATCCAGAAAGTGGGGACAGCGTCATGGAGCCATCGGTTTCAGCCCTTCATCCTGTTCTAAACTGGTAGATAGTAGTCGCTTACAGTACCTGGAGCCCATCATGTTGTGCCCATCCTTGCGGAATGCCTTTTTATGTACGGTCAGTGTGGTTGCGGTGTGCGCAATGGGACCGGTTCATGCCGATCCACCACCTGAGTCGCAGCCGGTAACCCTGGAGACCGTCCATCAATTGGCACTCCTGACCACGATTGAAGACTATCGCGACACATCTGACTTCTGTACCTGTGATGTGCGCCTCTTCAGTACGAATGGCCGTACCCTGGCTACTGACTGGAAAGTCCATGATCTGATGACCGGCATGACCCTCGATCTACGTGGCCGGGGGTATCCGCTCGCCATTAACCCGGATGGGACGCAGGTGCTGGTCAGTGGTGACCACAGCGGCACACGCTTACTGGATGTGCAGACCGGTAGAGAACAGACGCTGATGCCCGATGACGCCGACGATGGGGTGTTCAGCCCGGACGGCAGCCTGGTCGCGACCACCTCCCGCGATGCCGATGCCATCCAGGTGTGGCGCGTCGCTGGACCGGAACTACTGACGACCCTGGGTCGCTCCCGGTTGTATGTCACAACGGATAATCTGGCATTCACGGCAGATGGACGCTACCTGCTCTGGGTCGATCGGAAGGACAGTCTAAGCGTATGGAATGTCGCGAAGCAGGCTCCCGAGTGGCAGGTGGCTCGCAACATCTGGGATTATCATCTCAGCGCAGATCAGCGTACTGTGGTGCTTCAAAAGCAGGACTTTGGAACCGTTGAAGCCTGGGACCTGGACTCGCACAAGCTTTTGACACGCATGGAAGATACCCAGGAATTTTCAGGGGTCGATACGTACGCCCTCAGCCCAGATCGGCAGACCCTGGTGGTCAGTTATTATGGCAGCAACCAGCGACTGGAACTGTGGGATATTGCCAGTCAGGTCAAAACACCTGTGGAACTGGATGAGCGATACGGTTTCAATCTGCTTTTTACACCGGACAGTCGCTTTCTGATGGTGGCGGGTGGCAGCCAGGATCAAGGCTGTGATCGTGAAAGCGGAAGCTGCAGTGGAGGCGGCAGCGGCTGGACAGAAACGATCCAGATCGTGGATGTCGGAACCGCTCAGGTGATTGACCGGGCCGTTCCTGCAGATGGACATTCGATTTCTCATTCCTTGCTGATGGCTGGTGGCACACTCCTGGTGACTTCAGACTCCTACGGGCATGCAGCCATCGATCTATGGCAGGTGGAAGGATCGACCCTCACACGCGTGCAGCAGCTGCCAGGCGGCGATGTCCAGATCAGCCCGGACGGGAGCACCTTCCTGGCTACGATCGACAACGATTTTCTAGCGGTTTATGGGATCCCCAGTGCAGCTCGTCCGGTACAGCAGTATGTCCTGCCTGGGAAGATCATCCCGTCATCGGTCAGCGTTCGCGCCGAGCCCAATGGCGATGCGGCGGTGGTCGGCACGGCCAGTGGGGCGGTCCGTGTATTGGGCCTCAGTCCAGCTGGCGATTATGTCTATCTGCCCGATGCCGAAGGATGGATACGATCCGATCCACTCTATCTCCAGCTGGCCCTGGACATGCCGGTTACGGCACTGCAGATCCTTGATCCAGCGGCGGTCGTCGCCCTGGCAATGGAACCGACGGATGTGCCTGTGCCGACGCCCACCCAAGTACCGACCGCAGTGCCTGCTGTTGCCCTTGATCAACTGCAGCTGCCCATCGGTGAGCCTGTTCTGCCACCAGTGATGCCACCAGACGGCTTGCAGCCCATCACCCCTGAGCAGGTCGAGGCAGTGACCTTGCTGGCGGTGCTGCCAGCCACCACGATCCGTAATCAGGGATTTCCACTGCTGGTCCCCAGTGTGAGCCTGGATGGATCGCACCTAATCTCGCCGCCTATCCAGGACCAGCATACGCCCTTCGTCTGGGATCTGCGCACCTTCGAAGCCCAGCCCGGTCCCGAAATCGATACCTCCTACGCTTACGGAATGGCGGTCGTTGCCAGTCCCGACGGCCAGCACATCGTCTTTACGCCGGACGAATATGAGGTCCCGCTGAAGCTGTGGTCGTCGGAGCGGGGCTGGTCTATGAACCTGTTCACGTTCATCACCGGCTCCTACAGTGCACTTGCCTTTCGACCCGACGGTCAGGATCTGGCGGTTCCAGGGGGTGTCTTTGATGTCCAAACCGGTCGCTTGCGTTTCACTCTCGATAATGTAGGGGCAGCGGTCTATAGTCCGGATAGTGCCCGGCTGGCGCTGATGAGCCGGGAGCGTGGATATTTCTATGATGCCAGCAGCGGTGAGCTGCTGGCGCAGACACCGCGTGTCGAACCACACACAGACTTGGTCGATGGCCGGTTCAGCCCCGACCACACCACCTTTCTCGCCACCACTTACGATGGCATCCAGGTTTACGATGGGGAGACAGGCACGCTGCGTTATACCAAAACCACAGGCAGTTATTCTGAGAACTGGGAAATTGAGCAGGTGATCTTCAGCCCGGATGCGACCTGGATCGCTGCGCTTGACCCGCAGGGGATCTTGCAGATCTGGGACGCGCACGATGGCACGGCTGAAGCCGTGCTTGATACTGACGGCGGCAAGGGCATCGCCTTCAGCCCGGATGGGCAGCTGCTGGCTATCAGTCATCCGCTGCGGCTGATTGAGCTTCGTTCCGGGGTTGTGACCCCTGTTTCGGGGGATTATGGTGGCAGTCATCTGCTGTTCAGCCCCGACGGCAGTTCGCTGCTGATTGAGAGTGCTGACCGTTCCTATGACGACCTGCAATCTGTGACGGTGCTGGGCATACCGACAGCGGAGCGGCCTGCCTGGGAACCATTGACCGCCACTGTGGTCGCCAGTGCCATCAATGTCCGGCAGCGGCCGGAAGGCGAGTCTGACGTGATCGCGACTGTAAGCGGTGAGGTCCTCTTGATCGGACGCGATTCCAGTGGCGAGGCGGTCTATCTGGAGGACCCTGCCGGATGGGTATGGGCTGCGCCGGAATATCTGGATCTGAAGGGAATTGCGCTGGAGACACTCCCGGTGCGTGCGGCAAACGGTTTGCCGCACGACTCCAATCCTACCGAGTGAATGATTGGCTTGGATGATTCAACTTCAGCGCAGAGTGAGCATGGGGGCTTGATGCGATTTTCCCGTTCCGGTCACCTTGGCTACAATGAAGCGTGACCGCATCACGAGCTAGAGGCTGTTATGAACTTTTCTAATCCTGGCCCCTTGTGGGTCAGAACGGTTCAAATTTCCAAGTTTTGTTGTTTCGGTCTATGCAAGTCGAACTTACTTAAACTGGAGTGAACCTTTGTGAACCATGAAATCGAAAGTGCCTAACACGCTCTAGGGCAGGGGGCATTTTCACACCACATGCCAACACTCTTCATCTCCTACAAACGTGGCACAACCGCCGTCGCGCCATTGATGGACAAGCTCAAAGCCGCCAAATACCGGCTGTGGTTCGACCGTGACGAGATTCACCTGGGCGATCCGGACTGGCAGGCACGCATTGATCAGGGCATCCAGCACAGTGATGGCGTGATCCTCAACATCACACCTGCCGCCTGTGCCTCCGAGCCGGTGCGTTACGAAGTTCGGAAGGCACTTGAGCTGGGCAAGCCGATCTTCCCGATTATGCTGGAGCGGATTGCCGATTACGATGCAGCCATCCGCGATCTGGGACTGCCGGAGAAGCAGCACATCGAGGACTTCACCGAGGTCACGCGCTGGAATGAGCAGGTCGAGCGGCTGCTGCGGGATTTGCGAGCACAGGGACTGCGTGTCACCCGGCACGACCTGCGACAGGAACGGGGTGAAGCGGCGTACACACTGCATCAGGCGTATCTCAAGCGTCTGGTGGATAAGATTGGCATGCTCAGTCTGGCTCAGATTACGACAGAAGGAACCAGAGGCATCCCGTTGGAACAGGTCTATGTCGATTCGCCAGTCCCGCTGAGTATCAGTCTTGAAATGAAGGACTGGCAGATCGTGGATTGGTGGATTCCGGTTGAACGTCGTATCCAAGATGATCTGAAAATCAACGACGACTGGAAGATCGGAGCGCCTGCTCGTCAGCGACCGGAGGACTTTGGCTACGAGCATGCGCCATTGGAAACGCTGCTCAACTGGGCCACTGAGGCGATTGCTGCTTATCGCCGTGAGAATCCAGACGCCAGGTCCAGTGAAAGCGCCTGGCGCAGCTGGCATGATGGGGTGAAAGAAAACCGCATTGCTTTGCACGTGCAGGACATCGCCGCGGCCTGTGACCGGCTGGTCGTCCTGGGTGCGCCGGGCAGTGGCAAGAGCACCTTTGTCCGTTACCTCGCGCTGTGTCTGGCGGGTTCACAGATTGCTGGCTGGGATCGCCCAGCCACCCTGGATCAGTTAGGTATCTGGCCGCATGGCGCACTCACACCGGTCTATGTCGAGCTGCGGCGGTTCGTGGCTTCAGCCTACTTCCCGCAGGATGTGAACACTCAGCCAACCGCCGATCACCTCTGGCACTACATCGAAGCAGAACTGCTGGGCGATGATCTCAAAGCCTACGCACCTGACCTTCAGCACGATCTGCAGGAAGGTCATGCGGTGCTCATCCTGGATGGCCTGGATGAAGTGCCTTATCCCGAAGGGCAGCTGGACAAACGCCAGCGCCAACTCCAAAGCCTGGCGACCTCACTCAACATCCGTTGGCAGGCCAGTCGGGTCATCGTCGCCAGCCGTCCCTATGCCTACCAAGGCTGGTCCCTGCCGGGCTTCCAGACGGTTACGCTGGCAGATTTCAAAGACCCGCACCGGATCGAGCTGGCAACACGCCTTTATCAGGTGGCTGGGCTGAGCGAGGAGGATGCTCAACAAAAAGCACAAGCCCTTAATCAGCAGCTAAGCAGCATCGATCCGGAGCTGAAGGATCGCCCGCTGTTCCTGACATTGATGGCGACCATTTATCTCAAAGGGGACAGTGAGGGATTGCCGACGCGGAAAGGCGCACTCTATCGTGAGAGCATCCTGCTGCTGCTCGATCGCTGGACGGCAAGCAAACCCGGTGCACCCTCATTGGTGGAGATTCTGGGTGACCAGTCGCTGGATGATCTGTACGACCGGCTGGCCGCCCTGGCGTATGCCGTCCACAGCGATTATGGTGAGCAAGCGGGCACACCCGAGATTGATGAAAGCCTCCTCTACAAGCATCTGAAGCCGCTGGGCCGGGCTACGGCAGTCGAACTCATCCCTTACCTGAGCGAGAATGCCGGGGTGCTGGTCTCACCGGGACAAAATAAACAGCAGGATGTCTTCCACTTCGCCCACCGCACCTTTCAGGAGTATCTGAGTGCCGTGCAGATTATCTCCCACTGCCTGGAAGCGGATGACTTTACGCTGGTGCGCGACCTGATCCAGCGCAAGCCACAGACCTGGCGTGAACCCTGCCAGCTGGCCGCCGATGTGCTGGTGGATGAAGGTCGCCTGAGCGACCTGTGGGATTTGCTGGATGATCTGCTGGAAGATGAACTACCGGACCAGATCGCTGCCGACGATGCCCGCTGGTGGCGTGTCTGGCTAGCCGGACGCATCGTGGAAGCACAGGCACTGTACAAAAGCACCAAGCTAAGAAAAGGCGAACAAGCGGTTCGGGATGATCTTATCGCATGGCTGGTGAGGCTCGTTCAGACGCCACAGGCGTTGGAGCCAGTTGAACGCGCCGATTGTGGCCGCACATTGGGACTCCTGGGTGACCCGCGACCGGGGATTGGCGTGGTCGTCCATGATGGTCTGAATCTGCCGGACATCGACTGGGTGACAATCCCCGGCGGCGAATTCCAGTATGGACATGAATATGAATATGCCAATCCACCACAGGTGCTGACGCTGCTAGCCTTCGAGATCGCGCGTTACCCCATCACCTATGTGCAGTTCCAGTGCTTTGTGGATGCCCTAGATTTCGACAAAGATGAATGGTGGGCAGGCGTGCCCGAGGAAACGGAAGCTTATGGCAGGACCTATCGCACGCGCGAGATGAGTGAGCAAAAGTTCAAGTACAGCAATCATCCACGTGAAGGGGTCAGCTGGTATCAGGCGATGGCGTTTTGTCGCTGGTTGAGCGACAAACTGGGCTGCGAGGTGACCCTGCCGACCGAGCAGCAGTGGGAGCGAGCAGCGCGTGGGCCGGATGGGCGGCCATATCCGTATGGCAGCGAATTTGATGCGGCGAAGGGCAACACAGATGAAACCGGCAGCGGGGGTACCAGCGCAGTCGGTATCTTCCCGGATGGCGCAAGTCCAGAGGGTGTACTGGACCTGAGCGGGAATGTGCAGGAGTGGTGCTTGAACAAGTACTACCCGTCGGACGAGACCGGTGTGGATGCCAGCGGCGACAACCGGGTGTCACGCGGGGGCTCATGGTTCAACTCTCAAGCCGGTGTGAGTACTGTCTACCGCAGCGGGGGCTACCCGGTCAATCGCATCAACGAAGTCGGGTTTCGTGTGGTGCGTCCCAAGTGAAGCAGGCAGATGAGCTCTAAGAAGATACGCTAGCGTCATGGTTAGGCGAGAAAAGGAGGACAATTAGACATTCTATCCTCAGCCGAAAGTGCGTGGGCGGACCTTCGCGGCAAACGGTTTGCCCAATGCTTTGACTTGAGGCAGTACTGATAAATTCATTCTCCGATTTCTCGGAAGCTGTATATTCTTCCTATGGCTGGGTAAGGCTAAAAGGTATTAAGCAAGACGAACAAAATGCGTTTATCCTCAGTACTCCAAAGAGAACTCTACCGTCGACTTCTAATTCAGGCTTGGTTTCCTACTTCGCTTTTGGAGGTCGCACCAATCGAAAACCATTAGTGTAATAACAATCGCTAGGGTAGGGACCAAAGCGATAGATGGTGCGAGCAAGCCACTCATCATAGAACCACGAGCCACCACGCAGCACTCGCCTGTCACCACTGATATCGATTTCAATCTGGTTTGGTTGCCGGTACTTGTTTAGACACCATTCAAATACATTACCATTCATATCTAATATTCCATCCGGACTTGCTCCGTCCGCAACAATGCCTACTGCGCATGTACCTCCGATACCAGTTTCAGATGTGTTGCCTTTGGTCATATCGAAGTCCGCTCCATACGGATACAAGCGTCCATCCGTGCCGCGTGCCGCCCGCTCCCACTGCTGCTCTGTTGGTAATGTCACCTCGCAGCCAAGCTTGTCGCTCAACCAGCGGCAGAAGGCCAACGCCTGATACCAGCTTACACTGTCGCGCGGATGGTTGCTGAACTTGAACCGTTGGACGCTAATCTCACGTGTACAGTAGGTTCTGCCATAGACATTTTGTTTCTCGGGCATGCCCTCCCACCAGCGCTCATCGTTGAGGTCCGGCGCATCGACAAAGCACTGAAACTGCACATAGGTGATGGGATAACGCGCTATCTCAAAAGCAGACAGAGTCTGTGTTTCGCCTTTTTGGTAGATAAATACACCATCTGGGATTAATACCCAGTCAATGTCCGGCAGCTTCAGACCACTACGAACCGCGATACCTGCCCCCTTACGATTATCCAGTGGTTTACTATCATTGAGCATTATCCGCCCTAGCGCTCGTCCCACCGCCACCCGTACCTTTATTGGGTCCCTTTTCAGTTTGGTCAAGTGCGATAGTAAAAATGGCCGCAGCGCCTTAAGAGTTGCCTCTGGTGTGTGCGCTCCACTTTCCAGCACACAGCGGGCGGCCAGCTCCGGATTAGCTCTCTGCAGCCACTTGATCACAGGTGTTGTGTCGTCGCTGTACAGCCCCGCCAGCAGCACGGCGGTCTCTTCCCAGCCCTGTGGCTCCCACCAGCGCTCTGGCGGCCAGAAGCGGCTCGCCGGTTTCCCAGCCAGCATCTCCTGATTGAGCTTCTGCGCCGCGAAATACTCCTGCAGCAGCTGGTGGGTGAAGCGCATGTTGTCGCTGCCATCCAGCAGGTTGGCACTCACCGCATGGTAAAGCTGGACCTCGCTCAGGTACATGAGCGCCAGATCCCGACCAATCGCCGTCCCTCTGGCTTCGTCCTGCATCATGTAAGCCATGTCGGCCAGCCGCTGCCGTAGTTCGGCACTGACAACTTTTGACAGCTTCTCACGTTCATGCAGCAGGTAGGTGACAAACAGGTCGAACAGCTTGCCGCGATTGGGCGGCAGGGATCCGGTCTGGGCATAGACTTCGGTCATCATGAACAGCATGTAGGGGTTCTGTGCCAACCGGACCAGACTGCGACGGTCTTGCCAAGCGTGCCGCACATCACCCCCACTCGTAAGTTCTCGAAACAGACCCTCGCCATCCTCCGGCAGGTGATTGCGACAGAACTGGCGGATGCGCACCGGGTCCAGCGGCCTGATCGTCACCTGCTCCTGGATATGCAGGTCCAATTTGCCTTCGTAATCCAGTTCACGACAGGTCACGACGGCGACCGTCTGGTTCTTCTGCGCAGCCTGCACCAGCTCACGGATTTCAGCCACTTTCTCGTCGCGTTGCAGGGCGGGCAGTTCGTTAAGCGCATCGATCAGCAGGGCGAGACGCTCCTCTGCCAGCAGCGCATCGAGCGGCAGGGGACCCAACTGCGCCTGCAGCTGCTGCCTCACACTCACGGCTGGCGCAAGCGACCCCAGCCGCAGCAGGACTGGCAGCGGCGCATCTTCATCCGCTTTGGCGGCTTCGGCATAATCGGCAGCCAGCTTCCATAGCGTGGTCGTCTTGCCCGCACCAGGATCGCCTAATATCACCAGCTGCCTGACCTTACGGACCGCCTCCGTGATGTCTTCAAAGAGTTCTTCCTTTAACGGCGGTGCTTCAACAAAGGCATCTGCGATGCGCTGCTCCAGCGGCGCGAACAGCGGCTGGATGGTCGTCGCCGCGCGTTTGATTGCCTTTTTCTCCGGCTGCTGCCGGATGCGTGCCACACCGGCCATCGGCGTGTAGACCGTCTGCCAGACACTGTGTTCCAGCAGCACCCGATCCAGATACGCCAGTTCCTGCTGGCGTCTGTCCTGGGGTTCAGTCCCTGGTTCATCGGCTGGTGGATGTTTGGCGTCCGGGGCAGGCAGCGTGTCCAGCACCTGCTGCACGCCCAGATCCAGATCCGGATGAGCGTGAATGACATTCAGTGCCAGCAGCATCGTCGGAATATCACAGCCATCAATTTTGATGGGCACAATCTGCTTGTGGCGGCGTCTGGCATGCAGGTATTCGATGGTGACCCATTCACTCGCCTGGGAAGCGCTGGAAACCACCGTCACCACCGCATACGCCCGTTCGATCCCATCCTCAATCGACTGAATCCATTCTGTCCCGCCTTTGATGGCCGTCACATCCTGCCAGACCCGGTGTCCAGCCGCTTCCAGTGCCCGTCGCACTTGCGCTGCCACTGCCAGGTCGGCTCGGGTGTAACTCAGGAAAATATGGGTCCCGGTCTTTCGCTCCACCAGCGC
>JAIOHN010000732.1 GCA_019912985.1 Anaerolineae bacterium
TTGCCTGCCCACCGTTCGCGGTATCACCCCCATCGCTTCCTTGGTTAGCACCGGAACCGCCTTCCTGCCCTTCGTCGGTGTTTTCCTGGCCACCCTGCTTCGGTTCCGGTTCCGGCTCCGGCTCAGGCTCTTCTGGAGTCTGTGCCTGGTTCAGAATCTCCAGGATGCGGTCCGCGGATGCTAGTACGTCGGCCGTCGAGGATCCGCGGCTTCCTTTGCGCGCCTCCTCGAGAATTTCCGAACAAAGCGGAGCGTTAAAAGTAAATTCGGCCAGCGCTTGGGCTTCTGCCGAATCGATCGGCTGGCCAAGCTCCTGCTCCCGAAGTGTTCGTATCAGGAAGGCACAAATTACGCTGGCTGGCTTCTGGTTTCCCGGCACCTTGAAAAAACCTCGCTTCTCCAGGGCCCCCGCCATTTCGCTCAGAATCCGGCGCACGCCCGGGAATACCTGGGCCGCGGCGCGTTCGATTCGGATGTCTTCGATGATATTTTGCAGCGACATACCAAGCGCACTCTTCTTGTGCGCCCATTTTCCCAGGGCCTCGAAATCCGTATGGCGGACGTGGCCAGTCGCTTCGTGCGCAAGCCCACCACGCATGATGATGGCCTCGTCTTCGCCTGCGAAAACGGCTGGGACAGTGATCTGGTGGTTTTCGTTTACCGAAAACGTGGTGGCATTTGCATTCTCAATCACCTCCACGCCCAACGATTTGCCCAGCACCTTAGCCAAAAGGCCCAGATCGCAATTGATTTCCTGTTTCATGACCTCTCCTATCGTTTGGGCAAAATGCCCGTTCGGAGAGGGTTGCCCGGGAAAGGGCTGATAAGAAGCGCTTGCTAGCGGTCCAACTCCCTGCCGCCTGCCAAGCGGGCTCGGCCATCGGCCGCGGCCGCGGCCTCGGCGGCACGGTCGAACAACCGGGACGCCTCGCTACTAGGGATTGATGCGGCTCTTTGGGCCAAAACACCCAACCTGGCGTCGATGTCGCTGTAAATACGCGCATGGGCCTCCATGTCGACGCCGGTGGCGGCCAGCTCGCCTTTGAACCCACTCACAGCAACCGAAACTTCCTGCATGACTTTCTCGGCCAACTCGCGATCCCGGCACCAGCGAGCACCGAACTCCGCGATCGCTGTCTTTTCCGGGTACCGCAAGCCACCTACCGATAGCTGGTGCTCCAAATTCCTGGCGATATCCGGCACCAGGTCGAAAGCCGGCGCAAGGCAGTACCCTTTGGGCCCACCCTGCATCATGAAGTTTTTCAGGTGGTCATCCGTATTGCCGATCGCCATGTTGAAAACCGCCTGTCTGTATAAGGCATGGGTATCGGCTTCCGGGCGCATGGAATGCTTAGCCACGACAGCCATAAGGTCAGCGTAGGACCCGACAAGAAGCCCTCCCCGTTCCTTGCAGAGGGACTTGAAACTGAGGTGGTGCACCCGCCCCTTTTCGGTAAGATCGAATCTCTCAATGAAAAGGACGCTGCGGCCGCCGATGGAATGCAGTTGGACGTCCGGGCAATCCAAACCGGCCTTTTTTGCGGTCACCATCGAAGCAAATTCAAGCGCCGGCACGTTGAGGGGGCCATCTTGATAGGCGGGGAACTTGGCGATCCAATGGCGCCCTTCATGAGCAACCAAGGCCTTCGGACGCGCCCCGCCGGCGGATGCGCCGACGGCAAACAGCTTGTGCAATCCAGCGCTATCTGGGGCAGCCACCCCCTTCTCAACATCCCGGGCAGCATCCATCAGCTCAGCCATCGAGTGCATCCGGGCTTCTTCGAAGTTCCGTTTAACCGGCCCGCCAAAGCCAATTGCGCCAAGACCGCCCCGCCCGACCTCTACCAGGTATCTTTCGGGCAGGCGTTTGCTTATGGGGATCTGCTTTTCGGAATCGATCAGGTGGCGCCCCCAGGCATCCGGCAGAGCGTCATCGAATGCTGCCAGCGGCGGGCCAAGGTGACTTGCATGGAACTCGCCGGTGGAAAGCGGCAAAGACACCGGATCCAAAGGGAACCCTTTTTTCAGCCATTCGGGGGAATACCTGAACGCCGACCGGCATGTACCATCCGGCATCGGCCGCCCAAATGCGAGCTCGCCGGCCTGGATCTCAGCCCCATCCGGCAAAGTCACCCAGACCTTATGGATTCCCACTGCGCTTCCTACCTACACGCCGGCGGCCGGCATGGTTTTCAAAGAGACTTTCCTGCACCAAGATGGTGTCGATTTCAGGAAGCCTATCGAGCACCCATAAAGCGGCGAGCCAATGGCCGATCGCCGGCGCCGGCTCACCATTTTCCATGGCGCGCAACGTGGATGGCGCAACCCCTATCCGCTCAGCGAAAACCACTTGACTATCGCCACGGGCAATACGAGCCTCCCGCAGCCGAGCACCAAGGCTTTCTAGGTGAATTCCTGTAATCACTGATATATCACTCATTGATGCTAATAATACTACATAACAGATGATATAGCAACGATTAAGCGGTTACATTCACTTCACGGCGCGCCCCTCAAACACTTCGTACTGACGGTCCCTGTCGGCGTGGATGTATATCGAGGTCGTCTGCAGAGAAGCATGGCCAAGCGACCCTTGCACCGACTGCAGCGGCTCCCCCTCATCCAATCCATGGGAAGCCCCTGAATGGCGCAGCCAATGAGCTGACACCCGCCTAATATCCGGCCGGTCAAGATGGTCGGCCGCCGTCCCCAGCAACCTCTTCAACTCACGATGGATCCCATTTGGGGACACCGGCCTGGCAGCGGCATAGGCCCGGCCAAGCAACGGCATGTCTTCCCCTGCCGGCCATTCAGGCAGACCTATGGACGCCCTGTATTCACGCAGGAAGCGCATCAACACAGGGACAGGGACTTCCCGCTCTTTCCCACCCTTGCCATTGACCTTCAACCACCACTGCACCCTGTTGCCCCGATGTATTTCTATTACATCGGACATTCTGGCGCTCGCCAGCTCCGCGATCCGCATCCGCGTTAGATATAGCGTCATCACAAGAAAGCGGCGGCGCACACTCTTGGCGTCATTCGGCAACGACAGCACGAATTCCGAGAGATCCGCCCAGGTCCTGACGTCGATAATCCGCTCGATTCGAACCGTGCCGCTTGCCGCAACCCGTATGGCCCCCATCGCCTTCCATGGATTGCCCGCCAGATATCCCACGTCTTTCAAC
>JAIOHN010000733.1 GCA_019912985.1 Anaerolineae bacterium
ATTATTTATAATGTTTATGATAAAAACTCATGTTACCGCTCGAGGCCTCTAACTATGAGCATCAGTACAGCGATGCAGGAATATCTCGCAGAAGCTTATCGCCTGGCTTACTATAACGACGCAGAACCCTACGTATCGACGGCAGCATTGGCGGATGTCATGCATGTGTCTGCGCCTGCTGTCACACGCATGGTCCAGCGTTTAAAAGACGCAGGCTATGTCGAACACGAGCCTTACAAGGGGATCTACCTTACCCCAGATGGCGAACATGAGGCGTTGATGAGCATTCGCCGCCACCGGTTGGTGGAGCGCTTTCTGGTCGATGTCATGAGCTTTGGCTGGCACGAAGTCCATGATACGGCTGATGAGCTTGGCGTGGTGGTCAGCGATCATGTGGTCAACCGCATGGAGAAAATAGCGGGCTTCCCACGACGCTGCCCGCATGGTGAGCCAATTCCCACGGCGGGGGGATTTATGCCACGGGTGAAAGATTACCCGCTGAGCGAAATCCATCTTGAGCCAGAGCGCGAACTCGTGATCAGCCGTGTCGCCACCCATGACGATAAGAAGCTGCATTATCTTGATACATTAGGGCTGAAGCCCGGTGTGCGCTTCAACCTGATTTCACGTGCGCCCTTCAAGGGACCGCTGCAACTCAAATTTGGCGACGAAGTGCAGGTGATCGGTCACGAACTGGCCGGTGTGCTGCGCGTATGCAGTGAGCAAGAATTCGCCCTCGTGTAAGCAAGGTTTCCCAGACGAGTAAAGAGCACGATCCTGGTGGGTTGTGCTCTTTTTGATTCACGACTGCCAGACGGCCAATCCCATGAGCAGCCAGCCGACGATGAACGCCGTCCCACCCAACGGGGCAATCGCGCCCATGATGCTGACATCAAAAATCGCCAGGATATAGAGGCTGCCGGAAAATAAAATCACGCCAGCCAGGAACAGCCAGCCCGCCCAGCGCAGAAAGCGGTGGTGATAACGCTCAGCCAGGATGCCGATGCCAAAAAGGGCCAGCGCATGGATGAGATGATACTGGACAGCGGTGTCATAAGTGGCGGCGCGACCATTGGCCTCAAAGACAGCGGCGAGTCCATGGGCACCAAATGCCCCCAGCGTGACACCCACTGCGCCCAGGATAGCGGCGATAATCAAAAATGTGCGATGCATGGTGAAGACCTTCGATGTGAAATTGATGCTGGTTCGGTATTTTACAACCAGCCTTTTTGCCGGTAAAGTGTCACGCCCGACAGGATAAGATCGGCCAACTGCTGCTGGCGCTCATCTCACCACAGCCCTATTTTATCACAGCCTCCGCACCCGGTTTTACGCTATACTGGGTGGATGTGATTTGGCATGACACGATAAGTTCTGAGCAGTATCTCCATGGGCACACTTGAAAGGGTCAACAGACGTATGCTGGTTGGCGTAGATATTGGCGGCACCTTTACCGATCTGATCCTCAGCGAGGATGGCCGCCTGCGGATTCACAAGTTGTTGAGCACACCCCACAATCCGGCTGAGGCGATGCTGGCCGGGCTGGAAGCCATTGGCGCGGTAGCCGGGGCGCGGGTATCGCATGGCTCTACTGTCGCCACGAATGCGATTCTGGAACGCAAAGGCGCGAAAACTGCTCTGATTACGACCAAAGGCTTTCGCGATTTGCTGTTGATCGGACGGCAAAATCGCCCAGTGTTGTATGCGCTGCAACCGCAGCTTCCGCCGCCGCTGATTCCGCGCGAACTATGCTATGAAGTCCCCGAACGCCTCAACTATAAAGGAACCGTGCTCAAACAGCTCGATCTCAAAGCGCTGGATAAGGTGCTGGATGCCATCGCTGCTCAAGGCGTGGAGTCGGTGGCGGTCTGCTTGCTCCACAGCTTTGTGAACCCAGCCCATGAGCAGGCCATCCGTGAGCGGATTCTGGCGCGTGGTCTGCTGGAAGCGTGGCAAATTTCCCTCTCGTGTGAGGTGCTGCCGGAGTTCCGAGAATATGAACGTGCCAGCACCGTCGCGCTGGATGCTTATGTTCGCCCGATCATAAGCCGCTATCTGCAACAGCTTGAAGATACGCTGCCACGTGAATCACATCTGCTGGTGATGAAATCCGATGGCGGCGTCGTGAGTGCCAAAACCGCGCGCGAACAGGCAGTACAAACCGCTCTCAGCGGCCCGGCTGCGGGCGTGATCGGCGCATTTCATATCGCGCAGACAGCCGGTTACGATCAGATTATCACCCTGGATATGGGTGGCACATCGACCGATGTAGCGTTGTGTTCGGGGGAACCGGCCCGCCGTACCGATGCGGAGATCGACGGGCTGCCGCTGCGCATTCGCCTGATCGACATCGAGACGATTGGTGCGGGTGGTGGCTCCATCGCGCGGGTGGATGCCGGCGGTGCGCTGCGAGTGGGACCGCAAAGCGCGGGTGCAGACCCCGGCCCGGTGATTTATGGCCGTGGTGGCGATCAAGTGACGGTCAGTGATGCCAACGCGCTGCTGGGGCGGCTGGACGCGGAGCATTTCCTCGGTGGCGGCCTTATGCTGGACATCAAAGCCGCACAACGTGTGATGAAGGCCCTGGCAAAGGCGATGAATCTCAGTGTCGAGGCGGCGGCACAGGGCGTGCTTGACGTGGCGAATGTCAATATTGACCGGGCGCTGCGGCGCGTCTCGGTAGCGCGGGGCTATGATCCGCGTGATTTTACGCTGGTCGCCTTTGGTGGAGCGGGGCCGCTGCATGCCTGTGCGGTCGCAGAGCGCTTAGAAATGCCGCGCGTGCTGATTCCGCTGTATCCGGGGGTGCTGTGTGCTTATGGTCTGCTGGTGGCGGATGTGGTGCGCGACTACAGTCGCACAGTGCTGCAAACCAATCGCCCGCTGGACGAGATGGTCAGCGAGATGATCGCACAGGCCCAGGCGGACCTTCAGGCAGAAGGCGTGGACGAGGAAGCAATGTCCTTCCACGCGATGGTCGATATGCGTTATGTAGGGCAATCATTTGAAATTACCGTGCCATTTGGGGATGATATTGTCACGGCATTTCATCAGGCGCATGAGATTAGCTATGGTTATGCCATGGTTGACCGCCCTGTGGAAGTGGTCAATGTGCGCCTGGAGGCAGTTGGCACGGTGCAAAAACCGACGCTGAATGCGGAAGCCGTGACCGATCAACCTGGGCCGACGCCGCTCAAGCAACGTGCGGGAATGACGCATTACGACCGCGCGGCGCTGCTGCCGGGAATGACGTTCGAAGGTCCGGCATTGGTCTTTCAATTGGACAGCACGGTTTATGTCGCGTCGGGGTGGCTGGCGCGGGTGGATGCTTATCGCAATCTGGTTTTGGAGCGAATATGACATGGGGAGAGTCATCCGCAAAACCATTCTAGGGGTCGTGCTGGTCAGTCTGGGCATATCACTGCTGTGGATGACGATGCGCCCACTGCTGGCGAAACCGGATGTCCTGGTGCTGGAGGTGAATGACCGCTCTGGTCTGTACCTGGTTGATGTAAATCGCGGATTGACCGCCATCCTGACGCGCGGGCGGGTTGAAGCACCGGTATGGTCGCCAGATGGAAGCAAAATCGCTTTCCTAAACAGCAACGGCTTTGGGCGGGCCAGCCTGCGCGTAATGGATGCGAATGGCGGTCATCTGATTGAACTGCTGCCTGCTCGTTTCGGCGTTGAGTATGAGCGCCCAAGCTGGTCGCCAGACAGCCAGCAGTTGGTGTTCACCATGCGCAAAACGATGGATGACCCGCAGCTTGATATTTATATCATCAATGCTGATGGCACCGGTCTGCGCCAGATGACCAACTATCTCACAGACGATTCGTGGCCGTCCTGGTCACCGGATGGTAATCAGATCGCTTTTGCACTGCACCGGCGTAATGGCCGCCAGTTTAACCCCAATATCTACGTGATGGATGCCAACTGCGACCAACTGCCGGGAGGCTGCTACGCCAATTTGCGCCAGATCACGAATATACTGGCCGCGCGTTATCCAGCCTGGTCACCAGATGGGACGAAAATCGCGCTCATCGCGGATTATTTTGAGAATTTATATGTGGTCGATGCGGATGGCTCTAACCTGCGCAGTATCGCGCGTGGGACCGGCCTGTTGTGGTATCACTGGTCGCCAGATAGCAAGCAGATCGTTTTCGCATCCAGCACATCTGCCCGTTCCTGGGGCGTGAGTGTGGTGGACATCGACACTGGCGAAACACACATGATTGACAGCGGTCGCAATGCAGTTGCCCCAGCCTGGTCCCCGGATGGTTCACAAATCGCGTTTCTGGGGGTGAAAGATCAGAATTTTCAAGTTTATCTGACGGATCCATTAGGGTTGCACATGCGCCAGGTGACCGGCCCCGAAACTGATGGCTTTCGCTTTGCCTGGTCCCCGTGAAAGGATAAATCTCACTGATGACACGACTGGCTGTGCTGGCTGATATTCACGGCAATTTGCCCGCTTTACAGGCCGTGATGGATGATATGCGGCAGTTTGCGGTGGATCACGTCATTGTTGCAGGTGACATCGTAAACTGGGGGCCATTCTCCGCTGCCGTAATGGAGATCGTCACGCGCGAAGGCTGGGCGGTGATTCGCGGCAATAACGAGTTCTACCTGCTGGATTATCGTACCCCGCGCCAGCCTGCACACTGGCAGGCTTATGATCTGCTGCCCTGGCTGTATGAACAACTTGAGGGTCACTGGCATCACGTGATCGCCAGCTGGCCGGATGAGATCAGTCTGCGTTTCCCCGATGCGCCCCCTGTGCATGTTTTTCACGGAAGCCCTGGCAATCCCTGGCGCAGTCTGCACTGGCTGATGGATGAGGATACGCTCTGCCAGCATTTATCGCCTGTGGAGGAGGCGACTGTGATCGGTGCGCACAGTCACCTCGCGCTCAACCGTCACGTTGGACGCTGGCATGTGCTGAATCCCGGCTCAGTGGGTGTACCGCTGGATGGTGACCTCAGCGCCAGTTATATGCTGCTGGATGCGGCGGGCGATGGTTGGCAGCCCACTTTTCGGCGTGTGGTGTTCGATGATGCACCTTTGTACCGTGAGTTTGAACGCCAGCGCTTTGTCGAGCGCTATGGCGTGATCGCTGAGCTGGTCATCCGCGAGTTTCGCACATCTCGCCTGCAAGTGCATCCGTTTAACGCCTGGTGGCAGGCGCACTGCCCGGATCAGACTCCCACGTTGAACTTGCTGGCTCAGTTTGAGCAGGCGGATTACTGGTCCTATGTGCCACCGGAATACTATCTCAATCGCGAGTAGGTGTGGTTCTTACGCGATCGCTGTGATTGGGGGTATAGTCATAGCCTATAACCGGATTCACACTGAGGGGACATCATGCGAAATAGCAAGATTCTAGCCAAAATCCGTGCCGGGCAGCCTGCTCGGCTGGCGATGATGGGCCATTTTATCCCGCCGTTCGTGGCATACGCTGCCCATTGTGGCTATGACGGTATCTGGATTGATAACGAACATCGGGCCTTCGATGGGCGCGAGATGCAAGCACTGCTGGCGCTGTGTCATCTCTATGATATTGATGGCCTGGTTCGCCCCGCGACGCGGGATAAAGCGCCGCTCTATCGCTATCTCGAAGACGGCGCGGTTGGTTTGTTGGTGCCGCATGTTTCCACACCGGAAGAAGCCGAGGACCTGGTGCGCAAGGTGAAATTCCCGCCAGTTGGAGATCGCGGTGTGCATGGTGGCGGACTGGAAGCGAATTATGGGCTGGATACTGCCGGGGGCCGTGACGCACTGGTGCAGCACGCTTTGCGGGAAACCATGCTGGTGATCCAGGTGGAGACGCCGCTGGCAGTCTCCAACGTGGACGCTCTGGCAGCGGTGCCAGGCGTGGATGGCCTTTACATCGGCCCGGCAGACCTGGGTATTCGCATGGCGCTGGAAAGTGAGCCACAGCCGTATGACGAAACGATGAAAGTGGTGGCGGAAGCCTGCCAGAAATATGGCAAATTCTGGGGAACGCTGCCGCGTTCGCTGGCGGAATTGGAACAACAGCAAGCGCTGGGCGCACAGCTTCTGGCGTGGGGGCAGGACTCGATTATGATTCTGGAAGGACTGCGCCGTTACAGCGCCGATCTGGATACGGTTTCATGATATGCTTGTGAAATAACGAACAAATAAGGCGAGGTAAGGTATGGCATCGGCACAGCACGAAAGCGGTATGATGGTTTATCCAGCAGGTGGCTGGCGCAAGTTCTTTTTCCGGCTGCCGCTGTTCGCCTGGCGCAGCGGCTGGGCTTTTCTGCTGCCGCGCAACTTTCTGATTTTGACCACCACTGGACGTAAAAGCGGCACGGCACGGCACACGATGGTCGAGCATTCGATCATCAGCGGCACGATCTATCTCGCCAGTGGTTGGGGGGATCGTCCACAGTGGGTGCGGAATCTGGAAGCCGACGCAAATATAGTGGTCCAGCCAGTTCGTGGCGGCCTCTTACGTGGACGCGCGCGGCGCGTGACCGATGCCAAAGAAATGGCAGCCCTATACGAGCCGATGCGGCACAGCCCGGTCTGGGAATCTTGGCTGGCATCATGGGGTATCGAGCCGACTGTGGAGGATTTCGTCGCCAAGCGTGATCGTATGGTGGTCTACGCCATTGACCCGGCGGATGTCCCCGCCCCTGCGCCGCTCAAGCAGGACTTGCGCTGGTTGAATGGGGTACTGGTGTTGCTGGCACTCGGCCTGCTGCGACGGAAAAGGCAATGAGTGGAGTTTGATATGGCGACGAATTATGTAAAGGTTAAAGGCATTATCAAGGATGGGCGGTTGATTGTCGATCTACCAGAAAATGCAGCAGATGGAGAAATCGAAATCCCCATTCCCGTCAAAGATGACGAGGCAGAACTTTCACCAGCGGAGCTTGAGGATTATTTTCAGTTCAAAGGGTTGCCGTTCGGTGAGATTGAAATTGGCGGTTGGGAAGATATGCGCATCGAGGATAGTGCCGAATTTGTTGATGAGGCAATTTCAACATTTCCACCTGAGTCATAATGTGGATGTTGCTGATTGTCTCATCGCGGCACCAAGCTATCGGCTGCAATTACCGTTGTACACCCGCAATTTGAAACACTTCACGCCGTTGCTGGGTGAACTGGCGCAGAAACCTTACTGATATACAAAGTCTGAACTGGTGAGTCCTCCATGCCCGTAGATCCGATTTCGCTCGAAGTATTTAAAAACTTGTTCGCCAGTGTCGCCGAAGAGATGGGCGTGACACTGCAACGCGCCAGCTTCAGCCCCAACATCAAAGAGCGCCTGGATTTTAGCTGCGCGGTGTTCGATGCGCAGGCGCGGATGGTGGCGCAGGCCGCGCATATCCCTGTGCATCTGGGCAGTATGCCCGCTTCAGTCGAGCACGCTGTCAAAGCCTTCGATTCATTTCAGGAAGGCGATGTTATCGTGCTCAATGACCCCTATCACGGTGGGACACATCTGCCGGATATTACAATGGTATCGCCGGTATTCGCCGGGGGTGAGCTGGTCTATTTTGTCGCCAGCCGGGCGCACCATGCCGATGTGGGCGGGATGTCGCCGGGATCACTGCCGCTGAGTACCGAGCTTTATCAGGAGGGCATCATCATCCCACCGCTTAAGCTGATGTACAGCGGCTGGATTAACGAGGGCGCGCTGGCATTGATTACCGCCAACAGTCGCGCACCGGAAGAGCGGTTAGGCGATCTGGAAGCGCAGATGGCCGCGCATCGCGTGGGCGCGCATCGTCTGCGTGAACTGCTCATCAAGCATGGGGTTGAGCAGGTGGCGGAACATGCCGAAGCACTGCTCGATTACTCGCGACGCATGACGGAGGCAGTGATCGAAGCGCTGCCGGATGGTGTGTACTGCTTCAACGACGCGCTGGAAGGGGATGGGCAGGCCGAATTTCGCATTCCTATCCAGGCGACCATCACCGTACAGGGATCGCAGATGACCGTCGATTTTGCGGGCAGCGCGCCCCAGGTCGCAGGCAACCTCAACGCGGTGGAGGCGATTGTACGCTCGGCCACGTGGTACTGCGTGCGCCTGCTGGCGGAAGATGATGTGCCAGTAAATCATGGATGTTTCCTACCTGTGACCGTCATCACGCCCAAGCACAGCCTGCTCAATCCTGATTTTCCCGCAGCCGTGGCTGTTGGCAACACGGAAACCGGCCAGCGTATTACCGATGTGGTGTTGGGTGCGCTGGCCCAGGCGCTGCCGGAGCGTATCCCGGCGGCCAGCCAGGGGACGATGAACAATTTTACCTGCGGCGGCACCTGGGATGGCCGGGCATTTGTCTACTACGAGACGATCGCCGGTGGTCATGGCGCGGGACCGCTGGGGGATGGCATCAGCGGGCGGCACAGCCACATGACCAACACACGCAACACACCGGTTGAGGCATTAGAATACGCGCTGCCATTGCAGGTGATGGAATACTGCCTGCGCGATGGCAGTGGCGGCTCAGGAAAGTATCAGGGTGGCGAGGGGATTCGCCGCGTGTATCGCTTTCTGACCTCGGCGACGATTACGCTCAACACCGAGCGCCGCATTTACGAACCCTATGGGCTGCGCGGTGGCAAGCCAGGCGCAAAGGGCCGGAACGCGATCATCCGCAATCATCGTGCGCAGGAAGTGGGTGGCAAGTACACAGCTCAGGTGGACCGGGGCGACCGCCTGATTATCGAGACACCGGGTGGCGGCGGTTGGGGCAAACGTTGAACTTACTCCCCAATATTTGGGGAGGGTGAAATACGTCCTACTGCGGACTTTGTTCAAAAAAAGTATACTAAGCATATTAATTCCTGTAAGTTTGATCTATGTGTCGATCTTACCGCTCTCAACCCTAAGTGAATAGCAGGTTATCACGGTGACTTCTGAAACCCATCAGCTTGAGCATTTTTATTATGGTCAGTTCGTGCGAGATGGTGCGCCTGAAGGCGATCTGCGCGTACTGGCGACCTCTGCCGGACTCAAAAGCGAACAAGCAGCCGATATTGCGAAGGGGATGCTGCTGCCACCGCAGCGCGGCGTGCCGATGGGGGCATGGGCGCTGGTGCGTGGCAAGAAAGTCCCGTTTGTGCTGGTGCAGTCCCAGCTTGGCGAAGCCGGGCAGTCGATGCTGCATTACTTATTGATGCCTTCGGATTTGCTGCGGGCGTTGGGCGGAAATGTCGATGCTTTGATCGGGCTGCTGGAAGCGCAGATGCCGACTTATGACCGCCTTGGGGATACGCTGCCGCCGCTGGAAATGCAGCAGGTGGGACCGCCGGAGGGGGCGGAGCAGATTGACCACATTCTCGATCTGATGACCTTCACCCAAAATCGTCTCAACGTGGTTGAAACGTTGCTATCCGCGATTGTTCAGGGCGTGCAGTTGGTCGTGCAGGATGCCCCGCTGGATCTGGAAAGCCGGGCCGGATTGGTGAAAGGACTGCTGGCGCTGCTGCCACCGCCCGCGCGTTTTGGTGTGACTTTCGCCACGCACACAGTCGGCTCGACGCGCATCGACGCCCAGATTCGCTTCTACAGCGATGACCAACCGCCGCCGGAAACGCTGGTCTATCACTGGCCGGATACCGAAGCCAGCGGCAAGATCGTTGAAGATGATTATAGCCACTTTATTATCAGCCAGCTTCGGCTGGATGCGGAACTGGTGAGCCGCCAGACCCGCGCATTGACATCGGTTGCAGCCTGGCGTATCAAACGTGGGGATCGTCTTGCCGATGCACTGGCCTACGCTTCGTACCGGCTGGCGCTGGATAATTCCATCCAGAACAATCTGCCGGTGGAAGCCGATGAAGTTTCCAAAGTCCTGGCGGAAGACCCCACTCTAGATGACCGCCAGCGGGTGATGTATGCGCGTCATCTGCTGAATCTTTCGCTGGCGGTGGGCGACATGCGTTATGCAGACCCGGTGTCGCTGCTGCTGCGCCAGCACGATGATCTCAATCGTGAAACACGTCGGCTGCTGGCTGAGGCATTGGAGCACGGGCAGGCGGAAGCTGTGTACGCGGCGCTGTCACGCTGGTTAGCCAACCCCCTTGGTCCACATGGTGAAGAATGGTCGCATCTGGCACAGGATGCTGCCGTGGATCACATGATGAGGCTGGTTCATTCCGGTGATATTCTGGCGGTGAACCACTTTCTTGAAACAGTCCACCAGGCACATCCTGGCATCGAGATCGGCGCGGCGGTTCCCCGGCTGGTCGAAATTGCGCTGCCGTTGAGTGTCCAGCACCAGCAATTGGCGGAAACCACTTTTCTGCTGGCGATCAATTACATGGATACAGAAGTGGTGGAACGGCTGCTGAAATCACGGCGTTTCAGCACGCAACTGCCGCCCACCGTTAACCGGCTGGCCCCTTATCTCACCAACAGCGACGAGGGGCTGGCTCCGTCTGGTCTGCTTTCTGAAGCGGCGCTGGCTTTTGGCGAAAACTGGCAGCCGCTGGTGCTGACTCGCTTTACTGAAGCGGCGCTGCTCAACGAGCGCCGGGACCTGATTGATACCTCGGTCGTGGCCGGATTGGTGCGGGTGGCCCTGTCTGAGTGGAGTGTGCAGTATGACCGGGTGCTGCGCTGGATTGTCGAGAATATGTCGGAAGATGAGGTGCTCACCCGGCTGGAAGACCCTGGTCCGCGCTACTTGCTGCAAGTGCTGCTGGCATTGGGGGCTTACTACGATCTGGCGAATGAGATGTTACACCAGTCGCGGCTGCTGTTCCCTGGTGATTTGCAGGCCAAGTATGCGTTGATGGTGCAAAGCCTGTTCGCGGAAACGCCCATCCCGACTGAAGAAGTGCCTCATGCGCTGCATGCCATCCATAAAGAGGGCATCAAATCGCTGCCGCTGGTGATGGCATACATCGGCGCGCTGGATGGGCATGAGTGGGTGGAGGTGCTGGATGAAGTCGCCGCTGAGGTGACGGAGATTATCTTTGATAATCGCAATGTGCTGGCCGTGATTCACCCCAATGCGCTGCTGGCGCTGCTGCGCTTCCACACCAAGCGGCAGGATGTAGCCAAGACCGCCCAGGTTGCGAGCCTATTCCCTGAAGCAGCCATCACCCGTGGGAACAGCGGCATCGGCCTGATGACGCGCATGTACAATGCGCTGGATTGGGATAAAGAACTCAAAATCGCCGCGATGGAGCTGCTGCGGCGCTATATCCGTATGCTGGAAACCGGCTCGGCACGGCGCGCGATTGTCCAGTTTGGGCGTGCGTTGGGTGATGATGTGCAGGACGCGCTGGAAGCGACTCTGGCACTCAAACGCCTGATGGGTGGCGTGGATTTCATTGATTATGCTGATTTCCTGCATGTGGTCGCGGAACTGCTGCAAGATACCACACTGGCTTATGTGGATCGCAGCAACGTGCCAACCCTAGGCGGGCTGGTGAATGCCATGCAAAGCATGTCCGGCAGCCTGGGCATGGAAGATCGTGAAACCGTCACGAAAGATGTCCTGGCGATGGCGCGAGCGGCGGTCGCATTGGGTAAGCAGTATCAGGATACCGTGCCGCGCGATCAGGATAAATATATCGAACGGCTGCTAACCCGCAGAGCGAACCCCAGAAGCGGTATTGATGTGCTGCGGGTGATGGGTGGCTACTTCGCCAAAGGCAAACGCTATAACACCCGGTTCGACCGGCCGACCAAACACCCGCTGGCCGAGCGATCTGCGCCGATGATGCGTGACGAATTCCAGATCACCAACCATTTGCTGCGCAGTGTGATGCAGTCGTTCCCGGTGGATAAAGAAGTGACCATGTCTACCGAGGCCATTCTGGGTGAGGTTGAAAGCCTGTGGGGGAATTTGACCCTGGAACAGCAGCGTGAGATCGTGCGCGGGCTGGCGATTGATTTGCAGCGTATTGCCGATCTCATCCCCTACATCACTGAGCAGGGCGATGCGCGGGCGCTGGAGAACAGCAGTCTGGGCCGCCGCTTGGATGCCGGCAAGTATCAGCCCAGGAGCACGCTGGAATTCTATCGCTATATGTATGGCTACTTCCGCTCGCTGTCTAACAGTTAGCTGGCATCACCACTGGTATCCTGCAACGTCAGGTCAAATACACCCGGTAAATCGGTGTTGTCGTTCAAACCGGAGACCGCAAACACCAGGATCTGATTGGGCTGAAGGGTGAAACGCCACTGGCCGCTGGTGGCATCCTCCGCCGGGCCGATCAACTGGCGCGTGGCAGGTGGTGTGGTTTCGTTGCCGCTGGAAATCATCTGCACCAGGAAGTTCTGACGTACCAGATTGTCGCTCCATTCCCACCCCTGGAAAGTCCAGTCACTGCCGCTTTCCGCATCATCTCGGTAATTGATCTCCGGGATGCTGATGTTGTCGATGGCAATCCCTGGATTCTCGTGATTCAACATGCTGATGTACTCGAAGCGCAGCAGGATATTTTGCCCGGCGTATGGGGTCAGGTCGGCACTGTGGGTTACCCATTCCGGGTCTGGCATAATCACGCGCTCAGGATGTTCTCCAAGCACGATGGGGATGGTCAGGCGGTCGCCGCCACGCTGGACATACATATCGAAGGTGTCCCCGGCCTCGTAGGTGGCTAATACCTGTAAGATGGCAGGTTGGCCGGGCCAGGGTGTCTCGTTGTAGCCGATGATCTGGTCGCCCACCTGCAAATCTGTCTGGCTGGCCGGGCCATCCTCTACGATTCCAGTTACAGTCATGCCATCACTATCGAACTGAACGCCAATGAAGGGAAAGGGACGCGGCCCGGTGGCGCTGCTCAAGCCAGTCAGCCCCGGCCCATAGGCCAATCCCAGCCGGTTGACGCTGCTGTCCCCGTCCAGTGGGACGATTTCCCAGGTCGCGCCGTTATCGGTTGAGATGCTGGTGTAAGCGTAATTCCAGTTTGATTCCAGATCATACCAACTGTCGAAGGTGAGTGTCGCGCTCTCGGTGCCGCGCAGATCAAACGCGCGGGTGAGGCGGTGATCGCTGTCACCTTCACTGCCGGACCAGTAGTAGCGATCCTCTGGTGAGCGTGAGGCTTCGAAAGGCAGGCGAAGTGTGACTGGCTGGCCGTCAAAGGTCAGTGTGAAGGTGCCGGTTTGCCCGCCGACATAGTAATAGACTGTGCCGTACTGGTTCACCGCTTGATTGGTGGTGCTGAAATCCAGACTGTCGCTGATGATCTGCCCTGCTGGCCCCTGATCTTCAGGCAGCTCGTGGAAGCGATGCACAAAGCGGCCATCGCCAAAGGGGGCGTTGAATACATTGGCGACGACAAAATCGGCAAAAACATCAGCAGTCGTGATGATTTCTGCCGTCAGCGGGTCCATGAAGGCTTCATCGGCCAGCACCGCATCAATCGGGCTGACACCAGCGCCAGGGC
>JAIOHN010000734.1 GCA_019912985.1 Anaerolineae bacterium
ACGCCGTGCGTAGCATCGTGACAAATTGCTTTGCGCCTTCAGGTCCGTGATTTTCGCCAAAAGGGGTATGATTGACAAAGTCACTGGCAAAAATTTCGTTGATCACTGCCAGGTTGCCCTGACTTTCTATTTCCTCAAAAATGCGCCGGGCCGTCATTTTATTCTGTGCTGACATGTTGTTCCTTTCATAAAATGATTATTTACGACTGAGTCCAGCGTAAACGAAGGCGCGGAAAGTATCATGCCCCGAATGGGGTATATCAGCGGGGTATATCGATTGATTAGAGCGAAATGCGCGTGATTTGGGGGAAATTGAGGCTTTTAGGCAAAAATGAGATCAAGCAGCAGCGTTGATCTGACTGCCTGATCCGCGATAGTTTCGTTTTACTCGTGGTATGTATCATCAATCACATCGTAGATGGATAAGGTGGGTTCTGCGCCTGCCTCACGGAAGATCAGCACGCCGCCCGGTGTTTCGATAGACGCGCGATAATCCTGCAATGCCTCTCGACTCTTCCAGATCGTCAGGATGCGCCACATGTCTTGTGTGGCTTGATCCTGAATGAGATAGGAGTGGTCAATTGCCGATGGCAGTTGTTGACTTGCGCTTGTAAAAGTCTGCTTCAGCGTATCCCATTGATCTGACGAAACTTTGCCCTCAAGTTGCGTAACAACCATCTCAATTTCCTTTCTTGAACACGTTGCCTGGACGAAAAATGTCAGTCTATCCCCTGGAGAAATTCGATCACCTCACGAACAAACAGGTCGGGCGCGGCATCCATTGCAATGTGCTGCTGGCCGGGCATGACGACAATCCGACTATCTGGCAAGGCAGCGTGCCAGTTTTCGGTATTCGTTCTCAAAAATGTTGGGCTATCACCACCAAGCAACAGCAGTGTGGGTACATTCAGGTGCTTAAAGCGCTCTGGCTTGAACCGATACCCTTCAACACCCCGAAATTCACGTGGTATCGTGTGCGCCACCGCTACTCGTGCTGGGAAAACCGGTGTTGAGCGCCACTGTTTAAGTTCGTGTTCTGGCATCTGGACGACTTCACGCACGAATGTGATGACAGCCTCTTCCGGGTCACCTACGTCAAGTAAAGCCTGAATTTGATCGATGGAGCCATCGGGTACTGGCGCTGACGGTGGTTCATACGCGATCAAGCTACGAATATTGGGCGTCAGCAAGGCCGCTTCCAGCACACAGAGCGCGCCATGCGAATGGCCGAGCACATTGACCTCTGTGCCAATCGAGTCTACAACGGCAGCCACATCTTCGAACTCGCGCTCAATAGCATAGGGTTTGGTATCGCCGCTTACACCACGACCACGGCGATCAATCATATAGACCGTAAACCGTTGCGCTAATGCCGCTGAAATCGCGCCCCATCGGGCATGGGTTGCGAGTGTGCCATGCACCAGCAGCAGTGGCGGCCCTTCGCCACAACGCTCATAGGCGATGAGAGTGCCATCTTTTGATTGTACCTTTTCCATAATAGTCTCTCCTAAATTCCGGGAATGATTTTTTCGCTCCAGTAAGCTACTTCCCATTCTAGGAAAATAGGAACTTGAATTCATGGGCAACTCTGCCCATTTTTGAAATGCAGCAAGGCAGTCCGCTTTGGTTGCTTATTCTGTCGGTCTGACTGAATCCAGAATCAGGGCTAGGGGATCAGTTCATGTTCCATTGCGAAAAACACGGCTGCGGCCCGGCTGGAAACGTCAATCTTGTCGTAGATGTGCTCCAGGTGATGTGCAACCGTTCGTTCGCTGATGGCGAGTTCCTGGGCAATCTGTCGGTTGGTGTCACCTGTCACGACGTACCGCAACACCTCGATTTCACGATCAGTGAGACCCGCAGGCCATTCATGTCGACGCGGCGGTTTCGGCGCAGCGACTCCTAACTCCTCTGCCAGTGCCGCGAAACAGTCCGGCGCGAACAGTGGGCCAACTTCTGGCTGCATCGTCTTCAAAATATCGGTTGGATCAATATCGCTTTGGCTCCGACTGAGGTGCAAGCGCTCCTGAAAGT
>JAIOHN010000735.1 GCA_019912985.1 Anaerolineae bacterium
CTTTGGGATCCTCGCAACCATGGTGGACCAAAGCATCGAGGACTTCCTTTAGCGCATCCGGATTGGCTTGCGGTTGGACTTTGGGCGGCGGGGCACTTGCATGGGTTGCCCCGGTATAGTTCGGGTCCGAAGCGAGTCTGCGGGCGGCCTCGTTATCGGTTACACCCCAGATGGCGGCGGCGTAGTCGATCGCCGTACCACCCATGTTGCAACGCCAGCATTTCCACCGCCAGATTCCCTCGCCTGAAACGAACATGGATAGCGCGTTGGAAGTTTCGCTGCCCTCGCCGCAACACGGGCAAGTCTTGCTGCCATAGGAGCGGCCCTGCTCGCGCATAGTGATGCCATGGTTTTTCGCCAGCACAGGCAAAGCCACTCTTTTTGCTACATCGAAAACACTCATGGCAGATCCTTCCGGATCGCCACTTTCATGAGGCGCCGCTCGGCCTTGCGCGTTTTACCGTGCGCCCCTGCGCCGGAACGGCCGCGCATGGCAATCGCGGCACAATTCCGTGGTTTGATCTTGGGTTTCATGATTCCCTCTCTGTTACTCGGGCAAACGCCCGTTCGAAGGAATTGGCTGCAGCGGAACCGATAAAAAAACAGCCACCGGGAAGTGGCCTTGATGTTCTGGTTAAGAGGGAGAATTGCTGGAGGAAGAAGGTTTTGCTATGCTCGATGCGCTTATCAATACACGGAGAGCCGCATGCGCCGATTTCTGCCTGCACTGCTTTTGCTGACTGTCACCCTCCCGGTCTACGCGCTCGGCTATGTTGTGCGCGCCGAGAACTGGGCCGAAGGATTCCGCCTAGTGCTGGCAGCAACGGCTTTCGGTCTTGGCACGGCCATCATGTTGGCGGCGTACCGGATTCCGGATTACCTGGCTACCAAGCACGGCCGCGACCGATAACCCCAGCGGCCGCCGACACCAGCATAAAAACGGGGGAGCGGTAATCCGCTCCCCCGTTTGTCCTTGCATTTGCTTTACGCTGCAGCCAGTTCGCCGGACTTGTACTTAAGCTTCGAGATCAGGCAATCCGATTCGTTCTGGTCGTCACGCCTGCCAAGGTAAGTCGGCTGGTAAAGCGAACCGCCCCGGTACGCATACAGATAGCGCACCTCGATGAAATCGCCCGACTGCGGAATCTCCGAGTTGGGTGGAATGGTGACGCTACCGATCTCCACCGGCCGGCCCCGGTCATCGAATCCCTGGAAACGCACGCTGCGCTTGCCGCCGTTCGCGCCAACCACCTGCACGGTCGCCGTCTCGTAGAACTTGAACTTGAGCTGTGGGCCGCCCGAATTGGGCCGCCCGGCCTCGTAGGGCGCATTGAGCCACTTGAACACCACCCCCTCGCGTTTGGCAGCGCGCAGGGCGGCGAACGCCTTGCGCTTTTCCTCGGCGGTGAAGTAGGTTTCGCAAACGCGGATGAAGGCGCTTTCCTTGGCGATGACCGAGCGCAGGATGGCGAGGCGGTACTGGTAGGGGCGGCAGCGCAAATCCTCTCCGCCGTGCTCGAGAATATCGAAAGCGATATAAGCGGCTCCGAGCAGCTCACCGTCGATGATGCAATCGCCCTCGATTTTCGCGGCGTCGGCGACCAGCAGCTCCGGCAGAGGCCGCTCCATGCCTTTCTTATTGATGCCGGTAACCGCCAGACCGGTACGCCTGAAGAGCACACGCTCGCCGTCGGATTTCTCCTGCATGCCGTAGGCGGGGTCGTTGATCAAACGCTCAACATCAGCCTCATCGATGGAGTTGAGCAGCTGGGGGAGGACGCCGGTATAAGAAGCCTCCTTGGTCGTGCCCTGGTAGGCCGCGCCGGACTCCCCGGGTGTGTAGCCCTTGCCGGTCTTCTCGGCAACAAGCTTGTCGTAGACCTTCTTGGCCTTGTCGTAAGGCAGCGGGCTGGCGGTCTTGGTGCCCGACTGCAGGGGGCCGCCGCGGCGGCCGTACTGAAAGTTGACCTTGAATCCGCCTTCTTCCGAGATCAGCTGCGCGTGGTATTCCTTGTTCGAAGAGCCGTTGTCGCAGAAATACAGGGAAACCTTTTCTTCCATGAAATTTTCCTTTGTAACGAGACGACATGTCCCGGTTCAAAAGGAATTGCGCGGAGACCAGGCAAGAAAAAACCCTCGGTGCAAAATGCACCGAGGGTTCTTGATCCGTTCAGGAGTCCTTGTTTTACAAGGACTATCTCAGGTCTAGAACGGGATGTCGTCGTCCATGTCGTTGCCGCCGGCCGCCGGCGCAGAAGCACCCGAGCCGCCGTCGCCACCGCCATTGCCGCCGTTGCCGGTTGCCTTGGGCTTCTTCTCGCCCGAGGACAGGGAGATGAAGTTGGTGCCGGTTTCGTTGGCCTTCGTCTTGCGACCGAAAATGGTGAACTCTTGGCCGTCGCCGCAGTCCACGGAGCCGATGTAGTCGTAGTCCTTGCCCTCGGCCTTGTTGAGGCGCCCTTGCAGGCCGCCGTCGATGGCGAGGTGCAGGTACTCCTTCTTATCGCGGGTCTCGGCCTTGGCGGCGCGCACACCCAGCTGGCCGTAGGCCATCGGCTTGTAGCCGTCGCCTTCCTTGACGTCGCCGGCGCGGATCGAGCCGGTCATGATGACGGGGGATTCCTTGCCGTAGACCTTCATGGTCTTGATGTCGTTGGCGGGGAACAGGGCGCCTTGGATCTTCGGAACACTGATGTTGATGAGATTGCTCATGCTTTGCTACTCCTTCTTCAAAATGCCCTTTCGGGCTCATTGGTTCCATCCCCACCATGGGGATAGTTCGCACAGGATTGTTTCGGCGCGAACTGATAAAAAATCAATCGATCCGTACGCCTCGCTTCTCCAGGCTGGGCAGGATCATCTGGCGTGGCAGAAAATTGCGCGCCACGACGATATGTGCCTGGATCACGTGCTCAAGAATCAACCAGGTCCAGGCAATCATGATCGCCACAGGGCCTTTGGATCCGAAGAACCAGATCACAAGCTTCCGGGTCTCTGAAAAAGCCACCAGAATCAGAAACAAGATCGAAACGAGGACCACCCAACCCCAAATGTTCATGACCCCCTCCAGTCGCGGCGCCGGCCAACGTCCGCATGCACAAAATCCCGCTTCCAGTAGATTCCCACCCCACCCATGCCGACGGCGCGCATAAGCATGGCGGTGTATTCGGCATCCAACCCACGGGCGCGGAAATCGAAGGCAAAGAAATACCAGTCGGGAGTAGGCAGATGCAGGGATGCCTGGGCGGCGCCCTCGATTGCCGCATTAGTGGCCGGCAAGCGAAGCCCGGACGTCACATCGAACACGGCATGAATCGAATGAGCCGCAAGCCAGGATTGCGCCCACGACGCCAGGTAGAGCAGCCGGGGATGCGGCAAACCATAAGCGCCAGCGCGGACATCCCGTAGGAGCCACATGGCAGCCTTGTAGCCGTCTTGCTGGGCGGCGTCGAACCGATGCTCATCTTTGCCGCGGCGAAGCCAAAGCGGCCACGCCTGCTGGGTCTGGGCAAAGACGGGAGGCACGGCAACAGCAGTTGCCGCGCCCGCCACAAGCCTCAGAAAATCGCGTCTGCCAAGCACTGATGTAAAAAACCCCGCTTTACGGGCGGGGTAAAAAATCAAGGCGCAAAGGAGGAGGAAGACGCCTTGAGTCGTTGTTCGATATCGACCACCGCACCGGTTGCCGAGGCTTGGGCCGGGACCGGCTTTTCCTGCACCAGGTCACGGATGCTCTCCATGCAGCGGGTATTGATCGTCGCCCCATCGGAGACCAGGATCCGATCGTAGAAGATGTTGCCGTCGATGCGGGCGGTAGGCATCAGCCTGACGATGCGGGCCCTGACATCGCCGATCACCGTGCCGGCCACGACAACCATGTCGGCCTCGATCTTCCCCTCGACGCGGCCGCCCTCGCGCAGGCTGAACAGCACGCCGGAGCCCTCGATCTGGACGCTGCCGACGATCGTGCCGCAGACATGCACGCTCTCTTTCAGGAGGAGGTCCCCCTTGAACACGGCCGAAGCCGCGATGAGGGAAGTGATATTGTGCTTCTCGGCGCTGGGCTTGATGTCAGCCGGATTGGCCGGAGCGCGCCGGCCAAAGGTTACAAGCGAAGTCATTGTCCCACCTCCTTACAGGTTATTTTTGCGGCCCTGGCGAAACGACCCGCAGAGATCATTTCGCCAAACACTTCTCCGGCGCCGGCGGCCAGTCCTGACGCCTGAACCTGGTCCGCAACCTTGCGATTGCGCGCGGCACGCTGCTCCTGCAGGTACCGTTCGAGCTTGGCGGCTACGTCTTTCTGCCCGGCCTTGCGGGCGGATTCGATGGCGCGCATAAATTTGGCATCATCTGATTGCGGCACACCGTTGATGCCGTAACCAGCCCACAGCTCGTAGTTTCCTGGGACGCGCACCACGTCGCACAGATGGGCATCCGTCTTCACTGCAAGGCGTACCGGGTTCGCCAAGACACCGGAACCCGCGGGCATTCTTGGCACCACGAACTGGCTGCCATCGTGCCAAGCCACCGGTTGCCCGCCGCGTACCAGCGCGACAAAAACCATGCCCTTCCTGCCCACGTCGGCCGGCTCTACAGGCACCGAAACGCGCACCTGATAACCGGTCCCGGCAGGCTGGATCACAGCCATTGGAGGCGCAGCCTGCGCTGTCGCTGCCAGCGCCATCACTGCCAGAAATGCAACAAGCCTCATGACGCCACCCTTAGCGCAACTTGTAAATTCTGGCCTCGGTGACAAGCACCTTCGCCTCCGGGTCGACTTTCACAATCTTCCCGAATTTCTTCGAGACGCGGCCGACGGATATCGGGACATCCTCACCAGCATCGCTTCGCACAACAATCCCATCATTGAGCAGCGCGATGATGCCCAACTCGGTCATCGAGGCAACAATCTCCTTCGGGCGAGCCGGCGAAACATCCGTTTTGGCCGCCGCCTTCGGTTGCGCAGGGGTCTTTGCCTCGCTCTTGAGCTTGGCAATTTCCTTCGTTAGATCACTGATAAGGGAATCCCTTGCGGCCAGTTGCACCTTGATCTCGGCGATCTCTTTATCAAGCCCGCCGGCACTTGTTGCCGCGGAGGGGGTAGCCGGAATTGCTGTTGGCGCAACAGAAACAGGCTCCTGGCTCGCCGGTAATGGCGCCGGCGAAATGCCGGGAGATTGCTGGGCGCTGTCGATGGCGGGCGGAGGACTGGTGGTAGCGGGCTGAGATGGTTGCTCGACGACTGGCGCCGGAGCACCCACGGGGGTATCAGCCTTTGGAGCTTGCTGCGGCATGGACGCCCTCGCCATAACCTCTGCAATTTCAGCGGATGGCACCCCACTCTTGGGGCGCAACAGCATGACGCCGGCGGCCATTACAGCGATCATCGCCAGCAGAAGCATCACCAGAACGAGTTTTCTCGACTTCCGGCGACGCGAAGGCGTAGTCACTTCGGCGTCGATAACCGTTTCATTTCTTCCAAATTCACGATCGAGGATGTCCTGCTCCAGATTGCTCACGCTTCCTCCAGGGAATTGATTTTGTCTTAGGTATACGATACTCAGAGAATATTATATCAGTAAGTGTAATTGTGGTCAATGCTCCGTTTTTTTCGGTATATGGCACATCAAAGCGATTTGGCGAGAGCCAAGCTGATAGCTCGTACAGGGAAGCTAAATTGCTTCGAGGGAGGGGAACGTAAGGTTTTTGTTGCGCAGGAATCTTGGCAAAAAAACACCCGCCGGAGCGGGCGTTTGAAGCATATAAATATTTAGAGAGCGTTTAAGATGGGCAACACACGAAATATGACCACCAATTCCCACCCCATCCAGCGGTAGACCAATTACCAGATGTAAGCTGGCAATAGTAAGCACCAGATGTATAACTAACCTGCGGAACATTCCATTGCGGCCCACTATGGTAACAACCACTCCACTTACCTCCACCGCCCATCTGACTCGCCCACTTCCCTATTGAGCGAAAATAAGCATCATTGAGATAGGCTGAGCCGATAGCGCTTTGCGCCGCGGCATTGTTTACTCCGCCCGCACCCTGTCCTAAATAAGCCCAAGTATTGGTTTGCACGTATGAGCTGCCTGGCTGCACCGAATTCCCGCTGTTATCCACATACCAGCGCCATGCACCATCAGCAGCGTTGAAAAACCCGCTGTAACTCGAGCTCATCATCAGCGTTCCGACGTTGTTGCCACCGGCATCCTTGAAGTTGATGCCGCTATATCCGTTCTTGGCCCCTTGAATTGTGATGGCGCCATAGGATGAATTGGATCCTTGGGCTACGATAATGCCCGGCAGCGTTAACGTACCGGCACTATTCACCACCAGCCCTTGCCAGACACTGCTTTGCGCATCCCACACGAAGATGTGGTCAGACAGGCCGGTGATACGGTAAGCGTCACCCGAGGCATTGCCGCTCGCCGGCAGACTGGCCACGTTGGCAACCGATCCTTTCCAGTTCAGTCCACCCGAGCCGCCCTTCCATGTGCCGCCTTGGCAGGAGACGACGGCACCGGCAGCATCGCGGCCAATAGCCCCAGTGGAAGCGCATGCCCCACCGACCGTTTGGACCGTAGAGGCCGACATGAAGATCGGCGTATTCATCGTGTTCAATTCAGGACGGCCAGGAACGCTGGAGCGATACAGCGTTCCCGCGGTAGCGTCGCCGCCGTTGAACCAGAGGGCTACCATCGGATGGCCGGCAGCGATGGGGATGGTCCCCGCCGATCCGTTGCATAGCTGCCCCAAGTTGTTGGCGCTCGCAAAATTCCCGATCGCCGTGCTCCACCCTCCCATTGCACCACGGATCGTCGTGGTATCCGAAGAGTAGACTGCACCGCCGCCGGCGCCCAGCGCCCCGGCGATGCCCGCAACGGAAATGTCGTCGATGGTCGTGCCGCCCTCGGAGACCACCAGGGCGTTGAGCTGGCCGGCGCTTGGTTCCAGCACCAAGGCACAAACCCGCTGGCCGAAGTTGTTGGTCTCGGAGACTCCGGCGGCGAGATGGCCGGATCCCTGCAGCGTGCTGACTCTGATCAGCGTCGGCGTGGTAGCAGTAGCCGTAGCCATCACCGCTGAATAGTTGTCGCGGATATAGGCCTGCGTCGCATCCGCGATCGTCTTCATATGCTGCGCGGCGACGTTGTTCTGCGTGGCAGAGCTGTACTGGCTCAGCAGCGTGGCGGTCCCGGCAACCACGGCGGACAGAATACCGAGAGAAACGATAGCCTCGAGAAGCGTCAGGCCCTTTTGATGTTTAATGGACATATCTTTCTCTCCCGTAGTCAGTTTCTGTACCGCATGTACCTGTTGGCCGTCCCTGTGCAAGCCGTCTCGGCGCTGGCAGCTGAAATTGGCACTGTGTAGGTGGTCAGAGTAGCCGCATTGGGGCCTATCAAGACATCTGTCCACTCACTCGCCGCCAATGCCATTTCAACGCAAACATTCGACGGAACCGAGCCGGTTGAAACGTGGTACGTCGCCCCGCCAGACAAGGGCCCGGCCACGACTGCTCCATTATTGAACTGATGCGTCATCCATCCGTTGGTAGTATCGACCCCCCACCCGCCTGGCACCCTGTTGGAATTGATGACCAGGGTATGCGTGAACCCAGTGTAGGAGCCGTATCCCAAGCGGTACTCGTTGGCAATTCGCCTCATTTCCAGCAGTCCGGCCTGGAGATCAGTGGTTTTTTGCGTGGTGTCGGCAATCTTGTAGAGGGCCATCGTGCCGACCAGCACGGATGCCGCCACGCCAAGAAACGCCATCCCTTCGACGAGGGTCAAGCCAAGCTGGCGAAGTTTCATGCAACCCCCTTCAGTCGATCGAAGAGCGCTGCCTGCCCGTCTTTCAGAGAACGTAGCGCGGCTCCTTTTTCCACAATACCGTTCTTGACCAGCGCCTCCATGCTTTCCACCATCGTCTGGGACACGCCGTCTTCCTTTCTTTCGAGCGCCGACACCATCTGCTCCGCCTTGCCGATGAACTTCGAGATCTGCTGCTTGTGGTTGAACATCAGTTCGGACGCAAGGGCATAGCCCTTCAGGTCTTTTCTTGGCACCAATACCTGACTGATCACACCGATGAGCGTTGAAGCCAGGGTCTGTTGCCGCGCGTCGCGCTCATGTGCTGCAAACCAGGAGAGCGCCTTCTGGACAGCGCCGGGTGCCGTATTGGCATGCATCGTGCCGATAACGAGATGGCCGGACTCAGCCGCCAACAGCGCTGTCTCGGCCGTGTCCTTGTCACGGATCTCACCGATGACGATCACATCGGGCCGCTGGCGCATAGCATCGATGGCCCCTTCACTGAATGAGGCACAGTCGACGCCGACTTCGCGCTGCGAGAAAATCGACTTCTTGCGGCGGAACTTGTACTCGATCGGGTCCTCGATCGTGACGATATGCGCTGGCCGCGATTCGTTGATGCAGTCGATCAGGGCCGCCTGTGTTGTCGATTTGCCGCTCCCCGTGGCGCCCGTGATCAGCACCAGGCCGCTCGGGATCTCGATCATGAGGCGGGCGGAATTCGGCAGCCCGGTGTCCTTGAAATTCGGCTCGCTGGCTGGTAAGCGGCGGATGGTCATCATCAGCTTTTCGCCGCCGTCAGCGAGATAGCCATTGACCCGCAGCCGCCATTTGGCCAGGTCAAGCGGGCGATTGATAGCCTTGTTTGCGATCGTCCCCTGCCAGTTCGAGTCGATCTTGTTGAGCACGATCTCGATATCGTCACGGCAGGGGATGCCGACCATATCGGTCTTCACCCATCCGGCGGGCGTCCGGATACTCACCGGAGCATCCTGCTCGAAATGGATGTCAGTAAACGACGTCTCGCTGTCCAGCAGCTCGAGCAATTCAAAGATCACGCCCTGGTATTCATCACTCGCCATGATGGCCTCTCAATTTCCTATGACAACCACGATACCAACAGGCAATGCCGAAAGTGTCGCCGGCAGCGTGAAACCGCTAGCCGCGCCATTCAGGCTCGTCATCGTGTTGCCGGTAACTTTTTTACCGATCATCATCGACCGGCCTCCCCGCTCAAAAATCGCTTCCGCCGCCTCAGGTGTCGGGACGGCTGTCGAATACGTATAAAGCGTTCCGCTGTCCACCACATTGGCCCAGGCGCCAGTGCTGATATAGCCCAGCGGGAACGTCATGCTTCCTGCCGGGATGGCGCCCGAGAATGTTGGATTGGCGTTGTAATAATCGACTGCCGCTTTTCTGTAGGCGTGGAAATTCGCCGCGGCCACATCCCCCGCCAAGTGCCGTTCACGCTGGACCTCGACCGGCACGGTCATCGCGAGATGCGCCGTCAGCAAGACGACTCCAGCCATTGCGACGATCAACGGGTACATTACCTGCCCGTGGCCGCCGCAGCCGGGTTGGTGTTGGTGCTTCTTCCCATGATCAAGCGGTTCCGTTGCGCCTGAACGTCGTTGTGCAGCTGCTGGAACTGGCGCTTGCGGATGTTGTTCCTTGGCCCATGGGCCTCGTCGCCGTTTAGCCAAAGGAACTCGACCTTTGGCCGCTTTTTTCCATCTTCCGTTGCGGACTCCAGCCGTTGGTGCAACACACCGACGAGCCCACCGGCAAGCAAGCTTGCCACGTCCTCCGCATTCCCAGCCGCGCCGTTGGCGAGCGCGAACAACCGTTCTACAGCCATGACGGCATTGTCAGCATGGGTAGTGCACACAACCAGCCTGCCGTTGATCGAAGCGCGCAAGGCCTCCGATGCGGTTTCCGGGTCGCGTATTTCGCCAACGAAGATGATGCTGGGAGCCCACCGGGCGACCTGGCGGCAGGCATGTCCGAAGCCGCCCTGTTCTGCCCATGTCTGGTAACAGACGCCCTCGCCGTGCTTTCCTTCGAGCGGCATTTCCGGCGGATCCTCAATGGTGACGCCGACCCCGCCGTACTTCGATAGGCGGGCGGTGATCATGCTGGAAGCCGTGGTTGTTTTACCCTGCCCGAAGGCTCCCGCCACCACCATGAGACCGGTCAGCCGCGGCGTCATCAACATATCGATGTAGGCTTGATGAATCCCCAGCGTATCCAGGCCGGGGACAACCGCAGGAAACCGCCTCAGGACATAAACGATTTCGGCAAGGCTGCGAAGGATGGAAACACGGTAAGCCACATTGCCGTAGCGTACCGTGAATTCATCCTTCTTCTTTTCCTTCACGAATTCGTCGCACGCCACGCGCAAACCAGCCAGATCCGCCTCACAGTTGAATGGGGCCGGAACCGGATCAAGCTTGCCGGGAACTCCGGCCAGCCAGGAGGCGGTCTCCCCGAGGTAGATGTCGGAAAAGGTCTGGTCATTCAGCATGGCGCTTCACCCGTTAGTTGTAGAAGGTGATGACGTTGTTCGTGGCGGTGCAGTCGGTCGTGGCGTCGGCGGCTGAAACCGGGGTGGTGCGCAGCGTACCGCCGGTGTTGTCTGCCGTGCCAGCACGGATGGACGACCAGCTGGTGCCGGCGCCGGTCAGGAGATCGACGCACACTTCCACCGGAATGCTGCCGAGGCTCACGCGGAAGCTGCTGGTGGCGCCGGTAGCAATAACGGCGCCGCTGTCGATCTGGTGGTTGATGCTGGTACCGCTGCCCGACCAGGTAGCCGGCACCTTCTTGGCCGTCACCAGGGATCCATTCAGGGAGGCCGTGCCGTAGCTGCCCTTATACATCTGCTGGATTCCCTGGCGGAACGCCTGCAAGTTCGATTGGAGTTCGGTGCTCTTCTGGGAGGTCGAGGCCTGGCTGTAGAGCGCGAGGGCGCCGATCACCACGAGGGCGAGGATGCCGAGGGAGGCCAGAACTTCCATCAGGGTCATGCCGGACTGCTTCTTGTAACGCTTGATGCTCTGCATATAAAACTCCTTCTGTTGTGAAAAATTACCTCATCGAATGCTGCATTACCTTCGACATCTGCAGCTGCATGTCCATCATTCCGCCGACCATGAAGGCGATGAGTACCCCGACCGACAGAATGCTGAATCCGAAAACGACCCGCATGCGGGCCTGTATCTGCGCCACGGCCTCCTCCAGCCATTCGCGGCCGAGGATCTGAAGGGCCGCGTCAAACCCGGACAGAGAGGCATACACTCCGAGGTCATCAATGATTTCCTGATCGGGGAACTGATGGCCGGCACGCGCGAGCGAATCCCCAAGGTTGAAGCCTGAACGCATGCCGGCGAGCGCCCCCTTGATGCGAGTTTCGAGCCACGGCGGCGAGTTCTCGGCAAGCTGCTCGAGCGCGGTTTCGATCTTCATGCCGGCCTCAACCAGCGCAGCCAGCGCAATCAGCCATGTGCTGCCAAGGATGATGCGGTAGATGGAATACGGGGCGTACCGATCGACCTTCACGCGCATCGGGCCATCCCAGTAGCGCAGCGACACAAAGAAGGCGATGACTACCGCTACCGCAAGGACCGCCATCAACCAAAGCCAGCTTTTTGCGAACATGCTGACTTCGACCATGACGCGCGCCGTGCCACGCCAGGCGTTCACGTCCTTCACCACCTGGCTGAAGGCGGGGACGATCTTGAAGCCGAACATGTAAAGAACGCCGAACGCAAGCAGGGCAAGAACAATCGGATAGGCTAACCCCCCAATCAGTGCGCCATTGATCTTCGTGCGCGCTTCCATTGTGCGGGCAGTCGAAAGAAGCGCCGCTTCCATTTCGCCGGACTTCTCTCCGGCTGAAATGAGCATCTGCTCTTCCGGGGCCACCCAACCTGCCATGGCGTCGGCAATCGACTTGCCGTTCTGGATCTGCGCAGCCCAAGCGGTCAGGGCAATAGTCTCTGGATGCGATTTACCGCCAGCCACGACACGACGGTCCCGGATGGACTCGATGGCCCCGAGCAGCTGCACGCCGTTGCCGATCAGCTTGGCAAGCTTCCGGTACAGGCGACGCCGGCCGCCCGAATCGGCCTTGAACATGAACCGGGCGAATTTGAGCTCAAGCTCGTCAGCCAATCGCATGCTGTACCTCATGCCCCTCGATACGCATGTCGCGTTCGATCCGGCCCATACTGAGCGGGCCGACGACCAGTTCGGCTTGGAAAGGGTCAACCAGCCCATCGTTGATCTTGCGGATAGCATCCTCAAGCATCGTGGTGCCTTCCTGATCGCGCCGCCAATACTCCATGGCCTTGATCCGATCGAACTGCCGGATGTGGGCCATCAAATGCTGGTCAGTGATGATGGTCTCGGCCGCTACCGTGCGTCCCTTCGTTCCGGATCCGCGGCAGCATGAGCAGCCTTCCCCGCGAACATAGGTGTTCTCGACCTGCACGGAAGCCATGATTCGGCGCAGATCTCGATCCTCATATCGTTCCTGCGCCTCTATCAGGGGCACTTTGCATTTCTCGCAAAGCACCTTGAGCAGCCGCTGGCAAGTCAGTCCGGTTATGATCGAGGGATCGCTTGCCAGTTCGATCGGCACGCCAAGATCGACGATGCGGTCGAGAATCGCGAAAGCGCTGTTGGCATGGACGGTCGTCCAGACCTGGTGGCCGGTCATCGCCGCCTGGACGGCCAGCTTCGCGGACGGAATGTCACGTACCTCGCCGATCATGATCACATCCGGGTCCAGGCGCATGGCCGCCTTGATGGCAGCCTGGAAAGCCAGCGAACGCTCATCGGCTGTGGATGCGTTTGCGACGGGGGTCTGCACCGCCCCGTTGATCGGATATTCCGGCGGGTCTTCAACCGTGATCACATGCTTGGTGCCGTTGCACTGCTTGATGATTCCCCCCAGCACACGCTGAAGCGTTGTGGATTTCCCGCTACCGGTCGGGCCGCCTATGATGTTGATCCCGGTCGGCCGGCGCTTCATCAGCTCGATGGCATTGCTTTGGGTATTTCCGTACCCGAGGTCAGATAGGACGAAGCTTTCCGTCGTGTCGTTGTAGAGCAGGCGCAGGACCATGATGAAGCCGTCGACCTGCGGAGATGTGGCAATGCGGATGCCATCGAGCCCCTTAGGTAGCTTCGTTTTGTCCGCAATCCGCGCATCCTGACGCGACAAGGGCTCAAAGGTCGAGTCGGACACATCCGCCATGGCCTGATAGATGGCGGCGCACAGCTGCTTCCCCCACTCATAGGGGTGCTCGTCCTTGAACTCGAGGTCGTTGTGGATACGAAAGAAGATGCGCGCCCTTCCATTCTGGCTGACGCGGATATGGATATCGGACGCCCTTTCATGGACGGCGCGCGTGAAAATCTCCGTCGCGGTCTTCTGCATGTCCGACTGCGAAGCCGCCTGTCCATTTCCCTTAACCCCGGAATAGGCCTTCTCGATCGTTGCAAGGTCAACCGGCATCGTCTGGAATTCGACGCCGTGATGCTTCAGCCGGGCTTGGAATCCGCGCACATGCGGGTTGAACATGTGCGACTTCGATACCAGCAGGCGACCATCATCGGTGAAGCAGAGAATCTGACGCAGCTCTTCATCGATGTGGTACTTCCCGTCTGGAGCGGTCAGCGGACGACCTTCGATTACAGGGCTCGCTTGCATTTTCTTGGGCGGATTAAAAGGGACGACCACCTGCGCCGGCGGGACCGGGCATTGTTTGGTTGGCAGCGGTGCTGGCCGGTGGCTCGTTGCCGAAGCCGAGCTTGATCCTTTCTTTTCCGCGAGAAAGAGAGACCGAATTGATCGAAATGTCGGAAACAGTCCATCCGCCACGGGTCACCTCCCCTTTGCTTACTGTTTGCTGAACGCCGCCGGTGAAAGCCAGCGTCGCCTTCAGCTTTCCATCCACACCTTCAATCCCGCGCACAACCGGAGCGGTGGAATCAATGTTTGCGGAACCCCCTGTTGCGGCCGCCCGGTCGATCTCGGCCTGCTTCGTCACGATCTGCGCGCGCAGATCCAAGTGCTTGAGCCTAGCCGAAAGGACCGCGATGTCCTCGTTGATGCGCGCAATTTCGTCCGCGGCCGTACTGTTGCCGGAAGTAGCCGTGGCGGCCACATTGCCAGCCGCCTGTGCGAATGCGCCCCCGGCGCAGCAGAAAAGAGCAATCGCGGCGACAAGAGCTTTACGGGAGAACATATTGGGTTCCTTCCATTTTCCAATTCATAAGGCCTCCACTTAGACCAGCAGAGATTTTTGCGACCCTGAAGCCTGGCGCGTCCATGGCTCTCAGGACAATTTCCGGAGGCATCTGAACACCAGTCACTTGCCAGTTGATTTCCTTCCAATCACGCACCGGCTGGTTTTCCTGCTTGTCACCCGGCAACGGCGGCGGCGGATCCACGCGCTGCATGGAAACCTTGAAGCCGTAGCGCTGGCTGAGCGCGTGGATGGCCAGAATGCGCTTTCCTCCATCTCCTACTTCCTCGTCTTCACCGGCGGGGAGATCGAGCGGAATGGTGCGCGAAGCCGTTGCGCCGTCTGCCGCAAGCTGTGCTTCCGGTTCAACGGCGACCAGATGGTCGATCCAGCCCGTGTCCTGGCGTGCCCACACGATCGAGAAGCTGCCGTTTGCGCAGGTCGCCTCGTTCAATGTCCAGTTGCCCGGGAAAAGGGTCTTGACCTTGGTAAAGGCCCCCATGCATTCCTCGAGGAACACCGATGCACGCGGCTGCGACTTCCACGGATGAGGGAGTTTCACGACCTGCCCTGACGGGTTGGCCAGCGCGGCTTGCCGGGCCAGTTCCTGTGCCCGCTTGTATTGCTGCCACTTCATGTAGCCAAAACCACCTGCGCCAATCACCGCGGCAAGAGCCACGATTGGGAGAAGCTTCGTCAGCGGCTTCGACTTGATCGGCGTCAGCCCCCACCACCGCTTGAAATCTTCCTTGCTTCCCTTTTTCGGGAGGAAATCCTGGAAGGCCCGTTCATTGGACTTGGTAAGCCCCCAATGATCGGGAGCAATGATCAGGTCCCAGTCGCCAAGCGACATGTCCCCCAACATTCTGGAGCGGATTTCATCTTCGCCGGCGACGTAATCCCCGTCCGGGAGGATGATGCCGTCCCGTTGCGCCACGAAAAGCCAGCGACCGCCCGGTACCGCCGTAGCACAGAGAAAGCTCCGGGTACCGTTCTCGACCT